>JBOGIE010000096.1:0-9595 GCA_050742435.1 Acidimicrobiales bacterium
CCGGAGCGGGGTGCGGGACCCGGACCGGCCGCGGCGCCCGCTGGCGCGCCGCCCGGTTGGCCAGGTGGGCCAGCAGGGCGATGTAGGCGATGAAGGAGTCCACCAGGAACAGGTGGACGACGAGGAACACCCGGAAGGTGGGCAGGAGGCCGACCAGCAGGGTGGCCACCATGGCGATGAGCAGGCCTCCGGCGATACGGCGCCGGCGCGCGACGCGCTGGGACCGCGTGGGGGCCAGGGGGAGCGGGTCGGCGTCGGGCGGGCGGCCGAAGCTGACCAGGAACGCCTCCCTGCGGGCGGCATGGGCCTGGAGCGCAGGAGGGATGAGGACCGCCGCCCAGATGACCGCAAGCAGCAGCACCACGCCCATGGCCGCGCCTACCGCACCCTTCCCCGACCCGCCGCCCGGTTCCCCTGCGTGGGCATGCGCGTCAGACTAGAGCACTATGTCGCCTGACTCCAGTGCCTCCGCGGCTAGAGGCGGGATGAACCTACCGCAGGGGCGCGCACGTGCAGTTGTCGGTGGCCATGTTGCAGCCGTCGCACGCCACCCGACCCTCGTGGTTGTCGATGTGCACTCCCTTGCCACAGAGTGCGCACGTCGCCCTCGAGACGATGTCGTTGATCTTGGTCATTCTGGGGGACTCCTTCTTCCTGCGGGAACAGCAACCTGCAGCCAGGCCGGACTCCCAAACTCTAGCGACGAACGAGCGCCGATGCCGCCCTGAATAGTGGCGGGGAGGGCGTATCCTGGACAACGTACGAACATGCGAACGCGAGGCAGGTTCCGGAGCTCCGATGTCGATGAGTAAAGCGGTCACGCGCAAGACGTACCGCTGCCCGGAGTGCTACGCCCGCGTGGTCGGTGAGCCCGACGACGACGCCAAAACCACGCTCTGGCTGCACAGCCTCTCGGGCCGGTGCCGCGCCAAGCAGACCCCCAAGACCGAGAAGCCCCGCCGCAAGGAGCGGCTGGAGGCCATGCTCGGCGAGGAGTGGGGCTGACCGCTCGTCCTGCGGGCCGGCGCGCGCGACCAGCCGCCCCCAAGAAGTAGCGTTTCGACGTGTTCGTGCCCGAACCAAGCGCGTTCGGCCAGGCGGTGGGGCGGGTGGCGGGCAAGAGCGCGCGGGTGATCGTCCAGTGGGCGGTCACGATTGGGGCGGCGGGCGCCGTCCTGGCCCTGGGCAGCGTCCTGCTGTTCGACCAGGCCAAGGACTTCTTCACCGCCGGCCAGGCCGGATCCGACATCGCCAAGATCGAACTGGCCCCCCTGGCCCAGCGCTCGGTGCTCTACGCCGCCGACGGCACCATCCTCCAGTACCTCCACGGCGAGGAGGACCGCCTGCCGGTCCCCATCGACAAGGTGCCCCAGCATGTGATCACGGCCGTCCTGGACGCCGAGGACGAGCGCTACTTCGAGCACGGCCCCCTCGACCTGCGGTCGATGACCCGCGCCCTGGTGTCCAACCTCGAGGCCGGTGAGGTCTCCGAGGGCGGGTCGACCATCACCCAGCAGCTGGTCAAGACCGCCCTGCTCAACCCCAAGCAGAACCTGAACCGCAAGCTGCAGGAGGCGTCGCTGGCCATCCGCCTCGAGCGGCAGATGTCCAAGACCGAGATCCTCGAGCGCTATCTGAACACCGTCTACTTCGGCAACGGCGCCTACGGCCTCCAGGCCGCGGCCGAGCGCTACTACCAGACCGACGTCGACAAGCTCACCCTGGGCCAGGGCATCCTGCTCGCCGGGCTGATCCGCAACCCGGTCGGGGCCGACCCCTACAGCAACCCGGAGGACGCCCGCGGCCGGCGCGACGTGATCATCGACCGCATGGCCCGCCTCGGTCACGTCACCCCCGAGCAGGCGGTGGAGCTCAAGGCCGAGCCCCTGCCGACGCCCACGCCCCGCGAGGAGTGGGACAGCAGCAACTACTTCACCCGCCGGGTGGTCGACAAGCTGCTGAACGACCCCACGTACCTGGGCGGCACCGAGGCCGAGCGCAACCGCCTAGTGTTCCGGGGCGGGCTCAGCATCCACGCCACGATCATCCCGTCGGTCCAGTCCATGGCCGAGCAGTCCATCTCCGACACCCTTCCCGCCGACCGGGGAGAGTTCAACGCCGCTCTGGTGTCGGTGGAACCGTCCAGCGGGGCGGTGCGGGCCGCGGTCAGCGGCCTGGACTTCGCCCAGCACAAGATCAACCTGGTCGACGGCGTGGGCCGCCACACGGGGTCGTCGTTCAAGATGCTCACGTTCATGGCCGCCCTGGAGCACGGTGAGATCCCGGCCGACACCATCCTCGGCTCGGCGCCCTGTGTGATCCCCGACCCCAACAGCGTCGAGAAGGTCTGGGATCCGGACAACGTCGAGGGCCAGTCAGCTGGCGTGATGACCCTCACCGAGGCCACCGTCCAGTCCGTGAACTGCGCCTACGCCCGGCTCATCAAGATCATCGGCCCCGACAAGGTGGTCGACGTGGCCAAGCGGATGGGCGTCCGCAGCTCCGACCTGCAGCCGCTGCTCTCACTCACCCTCGGCGCCCAGGACGTCACCGCCCTGGAGATGGCGACCGCCTACGCCACCCTGGCCAACGACGGCGAGTACCACGACCCCTACTTCATCGACCGGGTCGAGGACCGCGACGGGAACCTCCTCTTCAAGCAGGAGACCAAGCCCGAGCGGGCGGTATCCGTCCAGCACGCCCGCACCGTCGCCCAGACCATCACCCAGGTGGTCCAGCGGGGCACCGGCACCAACGCCATCGTCCCCCGCTGGCAGGTGGCGGGAAAGACGGGCTCCACCGACAACAACGCCGACGCCTGGTTCGTGGGCGTCACCCCGAAGCTGGCCACCGCGGTCTGGATGGGATCGCCGGCCGGCCGGGTGTCGATGTACAACGTCGGCGTCTATCCCCGGGTGTACGGCGGCACCTATCCGGCGCTGATCTTCGGGACCTTCATGCGCCAGTTCCTGTCCGGCCAGACCCCGGTCGACTTCGCCCCGCCCGACCGGGTGCCGAACCAGCGGGCCCCGAAGTTCCTGAGCCTGGAGGGTGAGCTGCCCCCCAGCCAGTCGCAGCGGCAGTTCGCCTCACGGCCCCAGTTCGACACCGGCGGCAGCAACGCCACCAACGACGCGCCGGTGGTCACCGTGCCCCGGGCACCCGTGGCCACGGTGCCGGACCCGGTGACGCCCCAGATCCCGGTGATCACCATCCCGAGCATCCCCGACGTCACCGTGCCGCCCCGGGTCTTCATCCCGCCCGTCATCGATGACGACGACGACTCGCGCCCGAGACGTCCCCGCGGCGAACGCTAGTTTGACGGTCTTCAACGACCTGCTGCTGGTCCAGCAGCACGACACCACCGCCGATCGCCTCCGCCACCGACGGACGACCCTGCCCGAGTCGGCCCAGCTGCGGGCCCTGGACGAGGAGCTGGCCCGTCTCGAAGCCACCCTGGCCGAGGTCGAGGGCCGGGCCGCCGATGCGGCGCGGGTGCAGCGGCGGCTGGAGGGGGAGCTGGCCCTGCTGGAGGCCAAGATCACCGAGCTCGACGCCAAGCTGTACTCGGGGGCGGTCACCGTCCCCCGGGAGCTCCAGGCCATGCAGGCCGAGGGCCAGGCCGTGCGGGCCCGGCGGACCACTCTCGAGGACGAGGTCCTCGATGCCATGGGCGTGCGCGAGCCGCTCGACGACGAGGTCGCCACCCTCGTGAAGCGGCGGGCGGACCTCGACGCCGAGGAGGCCCGGCTGCGGGCTGCGGTGGCCGAGGCGGAGGCCGTCATCGACAAGGACCTGGCCGAGGAGCTGCAGGCCCGGGAGGCGGCGGCCGCCGCCATCCCGGCCGACCTCATGGGGCTGTACGAGCAACTGCGGGCCAAGCTGGACGGTGTGGGGGCGGCGCCGCTGGTCAACGGGCGGTGCGGGGGCTGCCACCTGGCCCTGCCCGCCACCGAGATCGACCGGCTGCGCAAGGAGCCGCCGGACGCCCTCGTGCGCTGCGACCAGTGCAGCCGTATCCTCGTCCGCCCCTGATGGCCCTGGGGGCCTGACGTGGTCTTCTGGCCGGCCGGGGTCGCCCTCGGCCTGGTGTGGCTGGTGTTCCGTGACCCGGCGTTCGACTACCGCCTGGTCGTGGTCGGAGCCCTGCTGCCCGATCTGGTCGACGCCCCCCTCGGGGGTGCCCGGGTGGCCCACACCCTGCTGGGGGCGGTGGCCGTCCTCACCGTCGTCATGCTGGCCACGCGGGGCCGGCGGCACGCCCGCCGCAGCCTGCTCGCCGTCCCCATCGGCATGTTCGCCCACCTCGTGGCCGACGGCATGTGGGCCCGCACGGAGACGTTCTGGTGGCCCTTCTTCGGCCGGTCGCTCACCGACCGGCTGCCGTTCCTCGACCACGGCCTCCCCGTCCTTGTCCTGGAGGAGCTGGCCGGGATCGCCATCGTGGCCTGGTGCTGGCGCCGGTTCCGGCTCGGCGATCCCGCCGTCCGCCGCCAGTTCTTCCGGACCGGCCACCTGCCCCGGGACGTTCTGAGCTGATCCGGGGGGCCGGCCGTCTTCGGCCCCGCGCAACGTTTTGTCCGCAATAGGTGCGCGGATGCTCTAGTTTCTTCCCCCGATCGGCGAGGGGGCCGGGGGACTGGGGGTTGTGCCGTGAGGAACACGATGCCGCGCGCCGTGCGGGGAGTGGTGGTGGTCGCACTGGTGGTGGGCGCCCGCCTGCTCGGCCAAGTCGACACCCCAGGTCTGGCCGCCTTGCCCCATCGGGACCAGCCGGACGTGGAGCTGGCCCCGGTCGTCGGCGACCTGGCCGTCTCGACTCCCGCGGAGGCGATCGCCCTGGTCGTACCGGTCGCCGGCTCCCACCCGGTCGCCCTTCTGACCAGCCCCGACCAGTGGTTCAGCCCGGGGGGCAAGAACGGCGGCACCGAGGGTCTGGCCCGGTTCCTGGCCGCCGTGGCCGTCCACGACAACACGCCGCTCTACGTCAGCGACACCTGGGGACGCACCGGAGGCAACGGCCTCTCCGACCACCACGTGTCACGCACCGACTCCTGGGCGGTCGACGTGGCCGTGCGGGGCATCGAGGCGCCCAGCCCGGCGACCGACCTGGCGGCCAAGCGCATCGCCACCGCCCTGGGCGAGCCGAACTGGACGGGTGGCGACCTGACCAAGACGGTGAAGGGCTACCGCTTCCAGATCCTCTGGAGGGTTCCCGGCCACTTCAACCACGTCCACATCGGGGTGCGCAAGGTCTCCTAGGACCTCGCCCGCCCCCGGCCCGGGCGCCCGGTGGTCAGTTCGAGTTCTTGGCCTGGAACAGGTGGTAGAGCAGGATGAGCTGGGCGATGGCCAGGGGCTCGCTGCGCTTCCCGGCCTCGATGGTGCCGAGGGACTCGGGCACCTGCTCGTCGACACCGAGCTCCTTCCAGATCTCCTGCTCGACATCCTTGGTGATCTCCCGGGGGGCGTAGGAGTGGATGTGGAGGGCGTCGACCGGCTTGCCGTCGTCGTCACGCATCAGCTTGAGGTGCATGGCCTCACGGTGGTCGTCGGTGAGGATGTTGGCCAGGCTGGGGTGGGAGATGGTCGGGCGCAGGAGGAGGGTGGCCGACAGGGGCTCGCTCTCGTCCCGCCCCTCGATCCGGTCGAAGCGGATGACGATGTCGGCCTGCGAGCGCTGGGGGCGGATGAACTGGGCTGACTCGGGCTCACGCTTCTCCAGGTCGGCGAGGACCGCCTCCTTGGTGTAGCCCCGCTTGGAGGTGTCACGGTTGATCTTCCACTCGTACCGGACCTCTTCGGGCGGGTCGAGGTAGATCGTGGCGTCGAAGCAGGCCCGGGTCAGCTTGGAGTAGAGGGGGAGCAGGCCCTCGATGATCACGTACTCGCGCGGCTCGACCAGCACCGGCCGGCCGAGGGTGCCGTCCTTGTGGTTGTAGACGGGCTTCAGGATCGGGTGACCCAGGGCGAGCAGCTGGAGGTGCTGCTCCATGACCTCCATGTAGTTGCAGTCGGGGTGGAGGGGGGTGAACGGCAGGTTCTTGCGCTCGACCCTGTCGTAGCGGTGGTAGTCGTCGACGCAGATGGAGGTGATCCGGTCGGCGCCGAGCGACTCGACCAGGCCCTTGGTGATGGTGGTCTTGCCCGCCGCGCTGTCACCGGCGATGGCCAGCATGATCGGCCGGCCGGGCCCGTCGCCGTTGTTGCGCCACGCGCGCTGGAGGTTGACCTGCTTGTCGGGCATCGCTCGCTCCCTTTCGTCCGTCAAGCCGCCAGGGCCTCTTCGGCCAGGCGTCGAAGCGTGGTCACTGCATCGGTGAGACCGCCCTGGTGCTTGTAGAGAGCGCTTCCGGCCACCAGCACCCGGGCGCCGGCGGCGGCCGCCCCGGCGATGGTGTCGGGCGAGATGCCACCGTCGACCTCCAGGTCAATCGGGTGGCCGCTTTCCTCGATGAGCTTGGCCGCCTGCCGGATCTTGGGCTCCATGGTGGCGATGTACTTCTGGCCACCGAAGCCGGGGTTGACGGTCATGATCAGCAGGAGATCGACCAGGTCCAGGACGTGGCGCACGACGTCGAGCGGCGTGTGGGGGTTCAGGGCCACCCCCGCCTTGCCCCCGGCGTCGCGGATGGTGGAGAGCGTCTTGTGCAGGTGGGTGCAGGCCTCGGCGTGGACGATCACCAGCTCGCAGCCGGCCTCGAGGTACTGCAGCATCATCTGGTCGGGGTTGACGACCATCAGGTGGGCCTCGAAGGGCACGGTGGCGTGCGGGCGGCAGGCCTTGATGACGTCGGGGCCGAACGTGAGGTTGGGGACGAAGACGCCGTCCATCACGTCCCACTGGATCTTGTCCACGCCGGCGGCCTCCAGCGCCGCCACTTCCTCGCCCAGCTTCGAGTAGTCGGCGGGGAGTACCGACGGCACGATCTGGACCGGGCTGGACGGCGGCCGGATGTTGGTCACGGTGGCGTGCTCGGTGACGGACACTTGCATCCTCGATTCCGGGCGCGAACGCCCGAGGTGGGGTCAGAAAAGCCTATGGGTTCCCCCTCACGGCCGCCTCCCCCCTAAGGTGGATTCCATGGGGGAGAACCTGTCGATCGTCCCCGCGGAGGACGCGGTCCGCCCGCCGGTCCGTTTGCTCCTGGTCGACGACCACCGGGTGGTGCTCGAGGGACTGGCCTCCATGCTCGCCTCCCAGAGCAAGCGGGTGCTCATCGCCGCCGCCACCACCGATGCCGAGGAGGCGCTGCACCTGGCCGCCGACCGCCAGCCCGACGTCGTGCTGCTCGACGTCCGGCTGCGGGGGGCGAGCGGCCTGGACCTGTGCACCGAGTTGGTCCGCCGCCATCCGAGTCTCAAGGTGGTGTTCTTCACCGTCTACGACGACGAGCAGTACCTCTTCCAGGCCCTGCGGGTGGGCGCCTCCGGCTTCCTGCTGAAGACCACGACCGGCCCCGAGCTCGCCGACCACCTCGAACGGGTCATGGACGGCGACGTCGCCATCGACCCTGCCCTGGCCGGCCGGGTGGCCATGACCGCCGCCCGCCTGCAGAGCGGCGAGTTCTGGCCCGGCGCCCGGGCCGGGCTCACCCAGCGGGAGAGCGAGGTCCTGGGCCTCATGGTGCGGGGCCTGTCCAACCGGGCCATCGCCCTGCGCCTGTCGATCGGGGAGGACACCGTCAAGACCCACGCCCGCGCCGTCTACCGCAAGCTGGAGGTCTCCGACCGCGCCCAGGCGGTGGCCGTCGCGCTGCGCGAGGGCATCTTCCATTGATCGCATGACCGATCAGCACGACAGCCTGCAGCTGCTGGAGCACATCATCGAGGTCACCTCGGCCGACCTCGACGTGCACGAGGTGGCCCAGCGGGTGGCCGGGCTCGTCACCGCGGCCACCCGGTCCGACGTGTGCTTCGTCCACCTGGTCGACGAGGAGCTGCGGCGGGTCGTGCTGGCCGGGGCCACGCCGCCGTTCGACGAGCAGGTCGGCAGCGTCCAGCTGGCGCTGGGCGAGGGCATCGCCGGCTGGGTGGCCAAGAACGCCCAGCCCGCGGTGGTGCCGGACAAGTGGAAGGACAACCGCTACCGGTACATCCCCGAGCTCCGGGGCCAGGACTTCACGTCCATGGTGTCGGTGCCCATGCTCGTTCGCGGCCGGGTGGTGGGGGTGCTCAACGTCCACTCCCGGGAGGCCCGCAACTACGGCGACGACGACCTGCTCCTCCTCACCCAGGTCGCCAACCTCATGGCCCGGGCCATCGAGAACGCCCGGTTGTACCGGCGGCTGGCCGAGCGGGAGGAGATCCTGGAGGGCTTCGCCACCCGCACGGTCGAGGCCCAGGAGCTGGAGCGGCGTCGCCTGGCGGGGGAGATCCACGACGGCATCAGCCAGCGCCTGGTCAGCCTCTGGTACCACCTGCTGGCGGCCGAGGACGGCCTGGGCGACCTCGACCGCGTCCGCAGCGAGCTCGACATGGCCAAGGACCTGGCCACCTCGGCCCTGGCCGAGGCCCGGGCGGCCATCACCGGCCTCCGCCCCTTCGTGCTCGACGACCTCGGCCTCGGACCGGGACTGGAGAGCCTGGCCCGCTCGCTGGCCGACGCCACGATGGAGGTGGAAGTCGAGGTCGAGCCCGTCGACCTCCCGGCCCACGTCGAGGTCGCCCTCTACCGGATCGCCCAGGAGGCGCTTCAGAACGTCGTCAAGCACGCCGAGGCCTCCACCGTGATGGTGCGCCTGGTCGCCGACGAGCACGGCGTCCGGCTGATGGTGTCCGACGACGGCAAGGGCTTCGACCCCGACTCCCTGGACGGGGCCGAGGACCGCCACTCCTACGGGCTGGTGGGGATCCGGGAGCGGGCCGAGCTGATCGGGGCATCGCTGCACCTCACCTCCCGGCCCGGGACCGGGACCACGCTCGATGTCGTGCTGCCCGGCCCGGTCGAGGGCGGCGGCAACGGCGGCGAAAAGATCTGAAAGGTCCGGGCCGGGCCGGACATAGAGCAACCTGACAGCGCTGAAGTGGGGCACGTGGCGCACCAACCGGGGAGAAGGGGTGCGGAACACCAAGGTCGGGGGGATGGTGGGCGTGATCGCCTTGTCGCTGATGCTCGCCGCATCCGCGGCGGGGGGCACCCAGGTCACCGGTGACGGGGACGGGCGGAGGGTGGAGCGCCGGCCGGCCATCGCCACGTTCGAGGGCCGCACCCTCAACCTGGCCGAGAGCTGGGCCGAGGCGCGCGCCTGCCTGGTGTGGCGCCAGGGCGGCGTCCTGGAGTGCTTCCGCAGCGAGCAGGCGCTCGAGGCTCGGGAGGCCCAGCTGGGGCCCAGGCGAGCGGAGCAGAGGTCGACGCCGACCTCCACCATCGCCTCGTACGCGTACTACTCGTCTTCCTGCTCGAGCTCGCTCCGGCTCTACGACTACACGTGGTACGGCGGCCGCCAACTCTCGTTCTGGGACCGAGGCTACTGGCAGAACCTCTCCGACTACGGCTTCGGCGACCAGACGTCGTCGTACATCGTGGGCGGCTGCTACGCCCACCTGGCCGAGCACGGCGACGGGGGCGGCTGGTGGTACCCGGGCCCCACCT
>JBOGIE010000097.1:0-9592 GCA_050742435.1 Acidimicrobiales bacterium
TCGTGGCCGGCCATGAGCCGGATGGTCGTGGCCAGCGACGAGGGGCCGGCCGCGGCCTGGACCAGGGCGGAGACCACATCGAGGTCCAGCGAGCGGGGGTAGATCTGGCCGGTCGAGATGAGGGTCTGGTTGAAGCCGAGGTGGCCGGCGACCGCCTGCTCCAGGGCCTCGAGCTTGGCGGGGTCGCCGCCCAAGAGGTCGAGCTGGTCCTGGGCCGTGCCCATGGGGCCGGTGACCCCGCGCAGTGGGTAGCGGTCGAGCAGCTCCCGGACCCGGGCCTCGGCCACCAGCAGCTCCTCGCCGGCGCTGGCGAAGCGCTTGCCCAGCGTGGTGGCCTGGGCGGCGACGTTGTGCGAGCGCCCCACCATGACCAGCCCGGCGTGCTCGGCCGCGAGGCGGGCCAGCCGGGTGGCGGCGGCGATCATCCGGTGGTGGACCAGCTGGAGCGAGCGGCGGATCTGGAGCTGCTCGACGTTCTCGGTGAGGTCCCGCGAGGTCATGCCCTTGTGGACGTGCTCGTGGCCGGCCAGGGCGCAAAACTCCTCGATGCGGGCCTTCACATCGTGGCGGGTGACCCGCTCCCGGGCCTCGATCGAGTCCAGGTCGACCTTGTCCACCACCGCCTCGTACGCCTCCACCACGCCGTCGGGCACGTCGACCCCGAGGTCGCGCTGGGCCCGGAGCACGGCCAGCCACAGCCTCCGCTCCAGGACCACCTTGGTGACCGGCGACCACAGGCCGACCATCTCCGCCGACGCATAGCGAGACGCCAGGACGTCGGGGATCTCGGTGCTCATCCCCGCCGTTCGTCCAACTTCCGGGCCAGGTCGGCGTCGGTGATGGCCAGCATCTGGGCGGCGAGGAGGGCGGCGTTCATGGCCCCGTCGATCGCCACCGTGGCCACGGGGATCCCGCGGGGCATCTGGACCGTGGCGTAGAGGGCGTCCACCCCGTTGAGCGCCCCGCCCGAGAGGGGTACGCCGATCACGGGCAGGGTGGTGTTGGCCGACACCGCCCCGGCCAGGTGGGCGGCCATGCCCGCCCCGCAGATGATGGCCGCGTAGCCGTTGGCCCGGGCCGTCCGGGCGAACTCGGCCACCACCGCCGGGGTCCGGTGGGCGGACATGACGCGGACGTCGGCCTCGATGCCGAGCTCTCCCAGGGTGACGGCCGCGGGCTCCATCTTCCCCTGGTCGCTGGCCGACCCCATGAGCACTGCGACCTTCACTCCGGCTCCTTCCCGTCGGGTGCATTTCCCGTTGTGATTCGGCTGAAAATCGGCGGATTCACGACGCGGAATGCACCGAGGCGGCGTCGGCCGCGATGTCGGACCGGTACTGCATCCCGGGCCACGAGATCCGGGAGACGGCGTCGTAGGCCGCCGAGCGGGCCGCGGCCAGGTCGACGCCCAGGGCGGTCACGTTGAGGACCCGGCCGCCGGCGGTCACCAGCCGGCCGTCCTGATCCCGCGCCACCCCGGCTCGGAACACGGTGACGTCGGGCAGGGCGTCGGCCTCGTCGAGGCCCTGGATCACGTCGCCGGTGCGCAGGCTGAACGGGTACCCCTCGCCGGCCAGGACCACGGTGACCGCGGCCCGGTCGTCGAACGAGGGCGCGCTCACCAGACGGCCGGTGGCCGCCTCGGCCAGCAGGGCGGCCAGGTCGCCGGTGTAGCGGGGGAGGACGACCTGGGCTTCCGGATCGCCGAAGCGGACGTTGTACTCGAGCACCTTGGGTCCGTCCGCGGTGAGCATGAGGCCGGCGTACAGCACGCCCCGGTAGTCGACGCCCCGGGCCCGCAGGGCGGCCAGGGTGGGCTCGACCGCCCGACCGAGCACCTCGGCCACCACGTCGGGCCCGGCCATCGGGACCGGCGAGTAGGCGCCCATCCCGCCGGTGTTCGGGCCGGCGTCGCCCTCGGACAGGCGCTTGAAGTCCTGGGCCGGGGCGAGGGGGACGGCCCGGTGGCCGTCGCACACGCAGAGCAGCGACAGCTCGGGGCCGTCCAGCCACTCCTCGATGACCACCCGGCGGCCGGCGTCGCCGAAGGCCTGGCCCGAGAGCTTGGCCTCCACGTCGGCGGCGGCCTCGTCGAAGGAGTCGGTGACCAGCACGCCCTTGCCCGCGGCCAGCCCGTCGGTCTTGACCACCCACCGGCCGGGCAGGGTCTGCAGGTAGGCCACCGCCGGCTCCACCTCGGTGAAGACGCCGTAGCCCGCGGTGGGCACGCCCGCCTCCTGGAGGAGCTCCTTCATCCACGCCTTCGACCCTTCCAGCCGGGCACCGTCGGCCCCGGGCCCGAAGACCAGCTTGCCGGCGGCCCGGAGGCGGTCGGCCAGCCCGTCGACCAGCGGCGTCTCGGGGCCGACGACGAACAGGTCGGCGTCGATGGCCTCGGGCGGCTGGGGGGTGGATCCGGGGATACCGGGGTTGCCGGGCGTGACGGCCACCTCGGCGGTCCGCGAGAGGGCGGCGGCCAGGGCGTGCTCCCGCCCGCCGGCTCCGACCACGCAGACCCGCATGGCGCTCAGATGACCAGGATGCCGGGGCCGACGATGCCCGGGTCCTCGTCGTCCCAGTCCTCCTCGTCGTCGTCAGCGTCGTCGTCGGCGTAGATCACCGACGGGTCGGTGAACTGGACGAACTGCTCCCGCCCCGGGCCCACGCCGACCTTGCCCACCGGCACGCCACAGGCGTCGGCCAGGAAGGCCAGGTAGTCGCGGGCGGCCGGGGGGAGGTCGTCGAGGGACGTGGCACCGGTGAGGTCGGTGTTCCAGCCGGGCAGCTCCTCGTAGACGGGCTTGACCTTGTGGAGCACGGACTGGTGGTACGGGGGGTGCAGGTACTTGTCGCCCTCGGCCTCGTAGGCCACGCAGACCTTGAGGGTGTCGAAGGCGTCGAGGACGTCGAGCTTGGTCACGGCCAGCTCGGTGAGGGAGTTGACACGCACCGCTTGGCGGAGCATCACCGCGTCGAACCAGCCCGGCCGGCGGCGGCGGCCGGTGTTGGTGCCGAACTCGTGGCCGCGCTCGACCAGGGCGTCGCCGTGCTCGTCGTGCAGCTCGGTGGGGAAGGGGCCGGCGCCCACCCGGGTGACATACGCCTTGGCCACGCCGATCACCTTCTGGATGTGCCTGGGACCGACCCCGGCGCCGGTGAGCGCCCCCCCGGCCACCGGGTTCGACGAGGTGACGAACGGATAGGTGCCGTGGTCGAGGTCGAGGAAGGTGGCCTGGGCCCCCTCGAACAGGACGTTGGCCCCGGCCTCGAGGGCGTCGTGCACCAGCCCGACTGAGTCGGTGATCATCGGCTCCAGGCGGGGGGCCAGCTCGCCCAGGTACAGGTCGGCGATGTCGTCGGCCGACAGGGGCAGCCGGTTGTGGATCTTGGCCAGGATCAGGTTCTTCTCTTTGAGGACGACCTCGAGCTTCTCCCGGAAGATCTTGGGGTCGAGCAGGTCCTGCACCCGCAGGCCGACGCGAGAGGCCTTGTCGGCGTAGGCCGGGCCGATCCCCCGCTTGGTGGTGCCCAGGCTGTTCTTGCCCAGCTTCCGCTCGGTCAGCCGGTCGAGCTCGGAGTGGTACGGCATGATCAGGTGGGCGTTGCCGCTCAGCTGCAGCCGCGAGCAGTCCACCCCTCGGGCCTCGAGCCGGTCGACCTCGTCCACCAGCACGGCCGGGTCGACGACCACCCCGTTGCCGATCACCGGGGTGACCCACGGGTAGAGGATGCCGCTGGGCACGAGCTGCAGGGCGAACGACTCCCCGTCCACGACGATGGTGTGGCCGGCGTTGTGACCGCCCTGGTAGCGGACGACGACCTGCATCTGCTTGGTGAGCAGATCGGTCAGCTTGCCCTTGCCCTCGTCGCCCCACTGGGTGCCGACGATCACGGTACCGGGCACGCGCCTCTCCTCAGATGTGTTCTACGGCGGTCCTCGCAGTCTATCGCTCAAGTTGCCGGCACCGCCGCCGATAGAACCTCTGCGGCACCCCGCCAAGCCGCAATCAGGAGATGGTGAGGCCGGCACACATGGGCCCCGCCCCGCCAGGGAGCTCGGTCGGCCTCACCATCCCCTACTTTCGAGGGCGTGCCCTCCGCCCGCCACGTCCTGCTCGTCCGCCACGGCCAGTCGGTCTGGAACGCCGAGAACCGCTGGCAGGGCCAGGCCGACCCCCCGCTGTCCGAGCTGGGCGAGGAGCAGGCCCGTGACGCCGCCCCCCGGTTGGCGACCATGGGGTTCTCCGCCGTGGTCGCTTCCACGCTGAGGCGGGCCCGCCGTACCGGCGAGATCCTGGCCGACGCCCTCGGGCTGGAGCTGGAGCTCGACGCCGACCTGCGGGAGATCGACGTCGGCATCTGGACCGGCCTGACCCGGTCGGAGATCGACACCCGGTGGCCCGGTGAGCTGGCCGCCTGGTCCGAGGGCCGAAGCGAGTCGACGCCGGGCGGCGAGGCCCGTACCGCCCTCACCGACCGGGCCCGGGCGGCGATCACCCGCCGGGCGGCGGCGGCCTCGCCGGGCGACCGGCTGCTGTTCGTGACCCACGGGGCGTTGATCCGCAACCTCGACCGGGCCCTCTGGCTCGAGCCCCAGAGCGTGGGCAACCTGGGCGGGCGCTGGTACCGGGCCGACGGCAACGGGTCGCTGGAGCCCGGGGACCTGGTCAACCTGGCCGATCCCGAGGACCGGACGGTCTCCCCGTCGCCCTGAGAAAGCGGCTCCTGGCGGGACATCTCCCTGCCGATAATTGAAAAGCACGGCCGTACAATGAGGGTGGACCGCACCCCGGCGCAGCACACTGAGGGAGGGTTGGTGATCAGGTCGAGGAGATTGGTCCCCGGGCAGACCCGCGAGGAGGCACGGGCCCGTCTGAAGCCGGGCAACTTCCAGGGCACGCCACCCCGGGCCCAGCCCCACGCCTCGGAGACCGCCGCCCTCGAGGCCATGAACGACGACCGCTGGTTCGGGTCGAGCCGCTACAAGCGCCTGGCCCGGGTGACCGCGATGGAGGCCCTGACGTCGACCGGGACGTTCCGGGTCGGCCTCGAGGTGGTCGACGGCGACCCCTTCGAGTTCCTCCCCGGGCACTTCGTGGGCGTCGAGGCCCACTTCCCCGGGAAGGGGTTCCGGCGCAGCCCGTACTGCATCTTGTCCGACCCCTCGGACGCCCCCCGGTTCGACCTGCTGGTGCGCGAGGTCCCCGACGGACCGCTCTCGCTCTACCTCGCCGCCCTCCGGCCGGGGGACGAGGTCGTCTTCCGCGGCCCGACCGGGCGGTCCATGATCCCCCGCAACGACGACCGTGAGCTGGTGCTCATGGCCACCGGGACCGGTGTGGCCCCGCTGGTGTCGTTGGCCCGCCACCTGCTGGCCGGCGGCTACCCGCAGCCCATCTCGCTGTGGTGGGGCCTGCGCCTGGTGGAGGACATCTGCCTCACCGACGAGCTTGACGCCCTGGCCGCCACCTACGAGCGGTTCAGCTACGCCATCACCCTGTCGCAGCCGTCCGACGACTGGACGGGGCTGCGCGGCCGCCTGGGCGAGTCGGTCCCCCCGCTGCTGCCCACCCTGGGCGGCAAGCACTACTACCTGGTGGGCAACGGCGCCATGCTCGCGGAGATGGCGCTGGCCCTCTCCGACCTCGGCGTGGTGACTCCCTACATCTACAAGGAGCCGTACTTCGACCCGATCCACCAGCCCGACCGGGAGGTCGTCGCCGCCATCAGGGAGCGCTTCGTGGCCACCGATCTGTTCTCCGCCTACGCCGCCCGGCGGGGGTCGGAGTTCGACATCGACCGCGACATCGAGATGGCCCGCACCGGAAAGGCCGGCAACGGCGACCCGCTGGCGGTGTCCGACCTGTTCGACCTGCTGCCTGCGTTCCTGTCGCACCACCCCGACCAGGAGAACCCGGCCCCGATCCAGAAGGGCCGCTGGGGCCGCCCGACCTGAGACGGGGGACCCTCAGCCCCTCAGCCCGAGTCCAGCAGGTTCCTGATCCGGCGGTAGGCCAGCCACACCAGCGCGCCCAGGGGCACGAAGCTGACCCCGAAGCCGAGCAGGAACGCCCAGCGGTCGATGAACCAGCCCAGCACGCCCAGCACGACCAGGGCGGCGGCCAGGAAGGCGACGGTCACCCGGGTCCTCGACCGGTCGGACGGATCCCGCACCACCACGAGACGCTGGGCCAATTGGCGGCCGAGGCGGGGACCGGCCCGGCGCACGGCGTTGGTCACCATGCGCGGCGGCCGGGGGAGCCTCGACCGGGGGAGGGACGCGTTCCACAGGCCCATCTCGGTGGCCGCGGTGGCGATCTCGCCGAAGCGGTCGAGCAGCTCGGGGGCGTGCTGGTTGCCCCGGAGGATCTCGGCGCCCACCCGGTACCCGGCCACCCAGGCCCGTACCTCGGCGAAGGCCGGGACCGCGGTGGTGTCCACGCCGGGCGGGTTGCCCATCGGGTCCTTGGGCAGCCGGTACTCGTCGCCCAGGATCTCCCACTGGCGACGGGCGACCAGCGCCGAGCGGGTAGCGGGAATGGCGACCTGGTCGCGGGCCTCGGGCGGGGCGGCGAGGAGCTCGTCGACCTCGCCGGCGATCCTGTCCGAGTAGAGGTTCCACACGTGGGTGTCGAGGTCGGCCCGCCACGGGTGGCCCTCGGGCGACACCAGCCCGTGGACCTCGGCCAGGGGCTCTCGGCCGGCCGCCTGCGCCTCGGCCAGGTGGGCGGCCAGGTGCTGGGGCCGCACCAGCAGGTCGACCATGGTGGGGACGGCGTCGAGCCGGCCCCAGAGCCAGTCGTTGGCCCGCCAGTGGGCCAGCAGGAAGGCGGAGAAGTTGGCCAGCTCGTTGCCGGCCAGCTTGAGCGTGACGTGGATGCCCTGCTGGGCCTCGGCGGGCGCCTCGGGGTCCCACCACAGTCCCGTGCTCCGGGCCTCGGCGGCCAGGGCGGTGAAGTCCTGGGCCAGCGGGGTGCGGTTGGCGGAGGACATGCGGCGGAAGTCGATGCGCCGCCGCCCCGGCATGCCGGACACGAACTCGGCCAGGCAGAGCTGCTCGAGCGCCTCGACCGCCTCCATGGTGACGGCCGGCCCGCCCAGCACCCGGTGGAGGAGCTCGCCGGGCGCCGGCCCGCTGCCCATGGGCGACGCCGCCGCCGTCCGCCGCACCTGCACGCCGGCCAGGGGGGCCACGATCTCGACCAGGAGGACGGCGATCTCGTCGAGGAGGTCCGTCCGTGCGGTGGGGGCCAGGGGCGCGGCCAGGGCCCGGCCGGGAAGGCGGACCATGATGTCGGCCACCACCCGCTCGATGCGAAGGAGCGCCTCCCGGCAGGCGACCTCCAGCGGGCCGGGCTCGCCCGACCGCAGGGCGGCGACGGTGGTGGCGGCCACGTCGGGTTCGACCGACGTCAGCTCCCCGAGGGCGCCCAGCGCCTCCTCGACGAAGGCGGCGTGGTCGGCCTCCACCCGGGCCGCGGCCGAGACCCACGCCAGCCGCCGGGTCCGGTCGAGGATGGCCCCCAGGAAGCTGCGCAGCCCGTAGAGCGTGCCCTTGACGTCGCTGGCCGCCGGGCACTCCGGCTCCACCCAGCGGGCCCACTCGATCAGGAGGTCGGTGACCCGCAGGAGGGGGCCGACCTCACCGGTGCAGCTCAGCAGCCGGCCGGCGGGGGCAGCGGCCAACCGGGCGCCGAGGGCCCGGTTGAGGGAGGGGTCGAGGCTCTCCCGCACCACCTGCGGCCAGGTGGCGACCGGCGACCGCCAGCGGGCGTCGTCCACCGGTCGCTGGACCACCGAGGCCGGGAACTGGTCCTCGCCCATGGTGCCCATGGGGTCGAGCAGGAGGGCGACGATGCCCCGGGCCTCGTGCGACGCCCGGGTGAGGTTGTAGCTGGCCCGCCGGGCCTGGGCCGCGGCGAGGAACGACTGCCGGTCGCTCAGCTCGCCGAAGGTGGCCGAGCGCAGCGTGTTGGCCCGTTCGACCGCCTCGTTGTAGGCCTCGATGGCGGCGATGTCGTCGTTGATCGTCTCGCCCGCCACCCGGGCGCCGAGGACCCCCCGCACCACCGACACCGTCGCCCGCCGCTCCATGGGCGACGGCTCCACGGTCTCCTTGGGCGCACTGGGAGCTCCGGGCTGCAGGTAGACGAGGACCCGCGAGGTCGGGGTCCGGGCCGGAGCGGTGGCGACGTAGTCGAGGGCGCACTGGATGGGGATGTTGTCGAGGATCCCGCCGTCGGCCACCACGAACGTCTGGCCCGTGCTGCGGTCGAGGAAGGTGCCGTCCATGTCGACCTCGGGACCGGTCCCGGTGCCCGCGGACGGGGCGTCGAACGTGGCCCGCCGGGTGGAGTGGACCTCGGCCGCCTCGAAGGCCCCGGGGTAGGACGACGTGGAGCGGGCGGCCACCGCCAGCCGCCACAGGGCGTCGGCGAACCGGTCGTCGTTGCGACCCGGGAAGTCGGTCGGCAGCCACGGCTCCTCGGGCTGGCGGAACCGGAACCCGGCCGAGTACCGGCGCTCCATCAGCCGCTCGTCCTCCGGGCTGGGCAGGGGGCGCACCACCGGCTCCATCACCGTGGCCGACAGGGCGAGGTCGACGCGCTCGCGCAGACCGCCGGCCCGCGCCGGCGGGGGCGGGCGGTCGCTCAGGGCGGCCAGCCGGTCGTGCACCGTGGTCAGGAAGTAGTCGTCGCCCTTGAAGAGGGAGGGCCAGGGCCCTTCCCGCCGGACCAGCCCCTCGGTCCCGCCCACGGTGAGCCACACGTCGCGCATGGACGCGTACGGGAAGTCGTAGACCTGGCTGGCCGCGTAGAGCACCCCGTTGAGCCCGCCGGCGCTGGCCCCGGCCAGCACGTCGACGACCACCCGGTCGTAGTCGCTCACGTCCAGCATCTGCTGCCAGAAGTCCGAGGCGGTCCCCGTGGACCGGTCGTTGGCCCGCCGGGCCAGGTCGATCTCGGCGATCGCCCCCCCGATCCACACGGCCAGGCTCACCCCACCGCGCATGGCCAGGGCCAGCCGCAGCTCCATGCTCATGCCGGCCTCCTTGTCGCCAGCCGCTTCCCGCCCACGACCGCGTCGCGGACCACCGGCTCACCCCAGTAGTCGTTGTGGCCGTTGACCGTGGCGTCGGGGCCCAGGGCGTCGCCGATGGGCCGGTCGGGGCTCGGGACGTCGCTGCCGTAGGTGGCGGCCACCACGGCGTCGGATGCGAACAGGGCCCGGCCCACGTGGTCGGTGAAGCGGAAGCAGTTGACCCACCGCCCGCCCATGACGTTGCGGACCGCCTCGAACTCCGCAGGGTCGAAGTAGTGCGGGAAGACCGCGGCGTACAGGGCCCGCAGGGGCGAACCGAACGTCACCAGGGTCAGGGGCGGCAGGTCGACGGCGCCGCTCGGGGTCACGTACGGGCGGATGGCGGCGTAGGCCAGCACCGATCCCTGGCTGTGGGCGGCGAGGACCAGGTCGCCGTTGCGGGGGGCGCGCCGCAGGAACTCCTGCAGCTCGGGGACGGCACGCTCGGCGTAGGGGCGCACGGCGAACGGGTGGAACGCCCGGGGCCAGAAGGTGAGTATGTCCCAGATGT
>JBOGIE010000098.1:0-9560 GCA_050742435.1 Acidimicrobiales bacterium
TCGAGTCCACCGAGGGCGTGGTGATGATGGCGGCCACCAACCGGCCCGACATCCTCGACCCGGCCCTGCTCCGCCCCGGCCGCTTCGACCGCCAGATCGTCGTCCCCCTCCCCGACCTCGAGGAGCGCCTGCCCATCCTCCAGGTCCACGCCAAGGACAAGCGGATGGGGCCCGACGTCGACCTCTCGGTCATCGCCCGGGGCACCCCCGGCATGAGCGGCGCCGACCTGGCCAACCTGGTCAACGAGGCCGCCCTCTTCGCCGTGCGCCGGGGCTCCAAGGAAGTCCACATGGAGGACTTCGAGGCCGCCCGCGACCGGGTGCTCATGGGCCAACGACGGGAGTCCATGGCCCTCTCGCCCACCGAGAAGGAGGTCATCGCCTACCACGAGGGCGGCCACGCCGTGCTGGCCTACGCCCTCGAGCACGCCGACCCCGTGCACAAGGTGACGATCCTGCCCTCGGGCATGGCCCTGGGCGTGACCCAGCAGCTCCCCATCGAGGAGCGCCACATCTACACCAAGCCCTACATCGAGGACTCCCTGGTCGTCCGCCTGGGCGGGCGCATCGCCGAGGAGCTGGTGTTCGGCCACATCTCCACCGGCGCCAACAACGACCTGGTGGGCTGCACCGAGCTGGCCCGCAAGATGGTCCGGGAATGGGGCATGAGCGACCGGGTCGGTCCCATGGCCTGGGGCTCCCAGGGCATGGTGTTCCTGGGCGAGGACCTCATGCACAGCCGCGACTACAGCGACGAGACGGCCCGGGTCATCGACGAGGAGGTCGAGCAGATCCTGCGGGGCCAGGAGGACCGGGCCCGCCAGGTGCTCGGCGAGCTGCGGGGCGGCCTCGACCTGGTGGCCCGGGCCCTGCTGGAGAAGGAGACGATCGACGGCGCCGAGGTCGGTCGCCTGGTCGACCAGGCCGCCGGCCGGGTCGTCCGCCCCGAGAACCGGGCGCCCGAGTCGCCCGAGGTGCTCACCCCCCGGCAGGGCTGAGCCTCCTCTTCTTCTAGACTCCACCTTGGGGGCCGGTCGACGGCCCCGCATTCGCGACGAAGGACTGCTCCTGAAGACGTTCACGCCTGACGCCGCCGCCGCCCTCGGCGGACCGGACTGGTTGCGAGCCCGCCGGCTCGCCGCCGCCGAGCGCTTCGCCGCCGGGCCCCTCCCCGATCCCACCGAGGAGATCTGGCGGTACAGCCGGATCGACCAGCTCGACCTCGACGCCTACCGCCCCGCCCTGGTCGGGGCCGCGGTCGAGGTCGCCCCGCCGGCGGCCGGCCTCCCCGAGGGCACCGGCGCCCGGGCGGCGCTGGCCGTGGTCCACAACGGCCGTCTGGCCCGGGTCGAGGTCGACCCCGCGCTGGCGGCCAAGGGCCTGGTCGTGGCCGACGTGGCCGAGCTCGCTGACGGCGACGACCTGCTGGGCCGGTCCACCGTGGCCGACGCCTTCACCGAGATGAACACCGCCTTCCTGCCCGGCGCCACGGTGATCCGCGTGCCGCGGGGGATGGTCGTGGAGCGGCCCATCGTCGTGGTCCACCACCTCGACGGCGACGGGATCGCCTCGTTCTCCCGCACCATCGTGCTGGCCGGCGAGGCCAGCGACGTCACGGTGATCGAGCACCAGTCGTCCTCCGACGTGGCCGCCTTCTCCGACCCGGTCGTCGAGCTCGACGTGGGCGACGCCGCCCGCCTGCGCTACCTGAACGTGCAGGACCTCGGGGCCAAGGTCTTCCAGGTCGGCTACCAGACCAGCCGGGTGGGGCGCGACGCCACCCTGCAGTCGTCGGTGGTGGCCCTGGGGGGCGACTACGCCCGGGTGCGCACCGACTCCCGGGTCGACGGGAAGGGGGCGACGAGCTACCTCACCGCGGTGTACTTCGCCGACGGGAACCGCATGCACGACTTCCGGACCATCCAGGACCACGCCGCCCCGTCCACCACCAGCGACCTGCTGTTCAAGGGGGCGGTGTCCGACCACGCCCGCTCGGTGTACTCGGGCCTCATCCGGGTGCGGAAGGAGGCCCGGGGCACCAACGCCTTCCAGACCAACCGCAACCTGGTGCTCTCCGAGGGGGCGGGCGCCGAGTCGGTGCCCAACCTGGAGATCGAGACCAACGACGTGGTGTGCAGCCACGCGTCGGCCGTCGGCCCCATCGACGACGAGCAGCGCTACTACCTGGAGAGCCGGGGCATCCGGCCCGACGTGGCCGAGCGCCTCATCGTCCTCGGCTTCTTCTCCGAGGTCCTCGACCGCCTCCCCCTCTCGGCCGAGGTCACCGACCTGCGGGCCGTCCTCGTCCGCCGCCTGGCGGCCCGGACCGCCAGGGCCCCGAGCGGCCCTCTGAGCGGGACATCGAGGGCCGAGTGATGCCGGTCATCACCGAGCGCCTGTGCAAGGTCGGCGACGTGCCCCCCGGCACCGCCCGCCGCTTCGACGTGGGCAACGCCCGCGTCTGCCTGGTCCGCGTGGGCGACGACTTCTACGCCATCGGCGACCGCTGTAGCCACGCCGACTACTCCCTGGCCGAGGGCGAGATCTGGCCGGACGAGTACGAGATCGAGTGCCCGAAGCACGGCAGCACCTTCTCCCTCCGCACCGGGGAGCCGCAGTCCCTCCCCGCCACCAAGCCCGTCCCCGTCTACACGGTCCGGGTCGAGGGTGAGGACGTCTTCGTGGACGTGGGCAAGTCATGAGTGAGCTGGTGGTACGCGGCCTGCGCGCCGGCGTCGACGGCAAGGAGATCCTGCGGGGCGTGGACCTCGAGGTGTCCAGCGGCCAGGTCCACGCGGTCATGGGGCCCAACGGGTCGGGCAAGTCCACCCTGGCCCACGTCATCATGGGCGGACCGGGCTACGAGGTGTACGGGGGCAGCGTGACCCTCGACGGCACCGACCTCCTCCCCCTGCCCACATGGGAGCGGGCCCAGGCTGGCCTGTTCCTGGCCATGCAGTACCCCACCGAGGTGCCCGGCGTGTCGCTGCAGGACGCCATGGCCGCCGCCCTGGCGCCCCAGGGCCGGGCGGCGGACGAGGTGGCCGCCGCGGTGGCCACCGAGGCCACCCGCATGGGGGTCGGGGCCGCCCTCCTGGCCCGGCCCCTCAACGTGGACCTCTCGGGCGGCGAGAAGAAGCGCAACGAGACCCTGCAGCTGGCCGTCCTGGCCCCCAAGATCGCCGTCCTCGACGAGATCGACTCCGGCCTCGACGTCGACGCCCTGCGGGCGGTGGCCCGGCGGGTCGAGGCCATCACCAACGAGGTGGACCTCGGGGTCCTCGTCATCACCCACTACAGCCGCCTGTTGCGCGAGCTGCAGCCCGACGTGGTGTCGGTGCTGCGCAAGGGCCGCATCGTGGCCTCGGGGGGGCCGGAGCTAGCCGAGGAGCTGGAGTCCACCGGCTACGCCGGCTACGAGGAGGAGCCGGCCTAGGTCGGCTTGAGCAGCCCGCCCAGCAGGCCGGGCACGGTGGTGACCGTGGGCGGGGTGATGCTCGGCGGCTCGGTGGTGGGGGGCGCGGTGGCCGGCACGGAGGTGACCGGCGGCGCAGTGGTGGCCGTGGTGGCGGTGCGGGCCTCGGGGTCGGGCGGCTGGCCGTCCACGCCGTAGACGTGGACCGGCATGCCCAGGTGCACCTGGCCCGGGAACCACTCGGCCGCGCTCATGGGGATGCGGATGCAGCCGTGGGACGCCGGCTGGGCCGGCACCGACCGTGACCCGTGGACGGCGATGCCCCCGTTGAAGTACACGGGGTTGTACAGCGAGCCCAGCGGTCCCGTCTCCCACCCCCGGCCCTGGCGGTAGAAGCCGTAGGACCCGCCCGGGGTCACCGCCCGGCGGCACCAGCCCTCGGAGCAGAAGCGCTTGTTGTTGCCGCTGGAGATCGGGAGGATCTTCTGCAGGGTGTTGGCCTTGTAGAGGAACAGCACCTGGCGGGGGATGTCGACCTCCACCCGGTCACCGCCGCCGTTGGGCACCAGGGGGTCGGGCGCCTTGGCCGTGGCCAGGGCGGCGATCACCTCGTCGGTGGCCCGCCCGGTGCGGGCCATGCCGTGGACCTTCTGGAAGGCCATGACCGCGTAGGCGGTGTTCTGGTCGTAGGTCTCGTCGAGCTTGGCCACGTCGTACTTCAGGGCGTCGAGGCGCTTCTCGAGCTCGGCGACCTGGGCGCCCTTGTCCCCGGGGCCGAGCCCGGGGGGCGGGTCGGCGGGCGTGGTGGCCCCGCCCGCGGTGGTGGCCGCGGGCGCCGAGGTCGGCGGCGCCGCGGTGGTGGGCGACGTGGGGACGGGGGTGGGTTCGGTGGTGCTCGTCGCCGCCGCCGCGATCTGGGCCGCCGCCTTCTCCAGCGCGCTGGGTCCCGAGCCGGAGGAACAGGCGGTGAGGACCAGGCCGAGCAGGGCGCCGGCCGCCATCCCTCTCCGCCCGGGCCTGCCCATGCCGGTCAGTGTCGCACGACAGGCCGTCAGTGGGGGACCTTCTCGGGCCCCTCGTTGCGGAACTCGGTGATGAAGCGCTCCAAGGCCTCGGTGTCGACCCGGGAGCAGACCAGCCTCTTGTTCCACGCCGTGGCCGCCACCGGCTCGGACGGGGACAGCGACTCCCGGGGCACGACCAGCGTGTCCCGTTCGTACTCGTCGGCCAGGTCGCGCAGCTGGCCCCCGGCGTCGGGGGCCAGGTCGGGCCGGTGCCAGAGGGTCACGTAGCCGTGCTCGTGGGCGTGGACGATCTCCCCGTCGGGCGGGGCGCTCTCCTGGGTGTACACGCCAGGACGGGCGGCCGAGGGGTTGTGGTTGCCGCCCGAGGGCGGGTCGACCTCGTAGGCGATGTTCCCGCTCACGTGGTTGCGACCGGCGCCGTCGTCGTCGTCGGCCCGGGTGTCGTAGCTGCACGCCCCGCTGGACTCCAGGGCGCTGATGACCGCGCTGTTCGACCGGCGGCTGTTGATGACCGTGACGGTGATGAGGGTCAGCACGCCCACGATGGCGCCGACGAGAAGGGCCCGGTTCCGGGTCCGGCGGCGGCGCCGGGCGGCCTCGGCCGCGGCCAGGCGCTCGGCCCGGGTGGGCCCGGTCCGCTCGCGTTGCGGCTTGGTCTTGGCCGCGCCGCCCCCCTTGGCCGCGGCGGGCGCCTTGGTGGTGGAGGAGGACGAGGCCTTGGCCGGCCCGGACGCCTTGGTGGCGGCGTTGGGCTGGCCGGGCGGCTTGGCCGCCGGGCGGGGGCCGGAGGGCGGGCGCGGCCGGTTCCGCTTCTTCTTGTTGGCCATGAATGGCGAGGTTACCGCCGGGGTCCCTACGATCGCAGTCGTGCTGCAAGCTGGAGACAAGGCCCCGTCGTTCACCCTGCCCGCCGTCGACGGCGGCGAGCCGGTGAGCGACCCGTGGACCGAGGGCCCCACCGTGCTGAGCTTCTTCAAGGTCAGCTGCCCCGTGTGCAAGATGGTCGCCCCCATGCTGACCAAGCTGGTCGAGGGCGGGGTGCGGGTGGTCGCCGTGGGCCAGGACCCACCGGCGGCCATCTCCAAGTTCAACGAGACGGAGAATCAACGGGTGCCGGCCCTCTGCGAACCCGACCCGTTCGAGGTCTCCGAGTCGTTCGGGCTGGAAGCGGTCCCGAGCATCTTCCTGATCAGCCCCGCAGGCCAGATCGACGTCGCCATCGCCGGCTGGAGCCGGGACCTCTGGAACGACATGGCGGCCAGGGCCGGCATGGAGGAGCCCCTCTCCACGCCCGACGACGGCCTCCGCCCCTTCCGCCCCGGCTGAACGAGCCGCCACACCGACTGACCCCGTGCGGGTCAGCAAGGGACAGCAGGACGCACGCTCGCGTGCACCAGTGGTCGTGAAACGGGCCGTTTCGGCCCGGATCACGACCCGCAATGCACGATCAGGGCAGATTCTGCGTCGGGAGCACCCGGTGGACATCGCTGCCCTCGGCTGAGGGCGGGTCGTCGAGGGCGGCCACCAGGTCGGGCCGGGCCAGGCCGCCGGCCACCACGACCACCACGAAGAGGCCGGCGGCCCCGGCGGTGACCGTCCGGAGCCCGATGCGGTCCCCCAGCGCCCCCTGCACCACGGCACCGAGCGGGTAGACGGTGCCCAGGGCGACCATGTACAGGCTGAGGATCCGTGCCCGCAGGGCGGCGGGCGCCCGGAGCTGCACCACCGTGCCCAACCCGGACAGGATGCCCACGTAGGCGGCGCCCACGGCCAGGAGGGCCACCCCGGCCACGGCCACCGTCGGCGCCGCGGCGTAGCCGGCCAGGAGCACCGGGAGGACCAGGAGGTTGACGACCAGCAGCCGGCGACGCCCGTAGCGCCGGGCCAGGGACGCCAGGCTCAGGGCGCCGACCACCGCCCCGGCTCCCTGGGCGGCGATGAGCAGCGAGGTGGCCGCCTCCCCCCTGCCGAACAGCTTGAGGGCCACGGCCGGGATGAGGGCGATGAAGGGCGACAGGAGCAGGGCGGCAACGGCGATGGTGAGGATGGCCGCCCGGCAGCCGGGCTCGGCCCGCGCTCCCCGGACGCCGGCGACGATGCGGCTCCGCAGGCCGGGAGGTTCGTCGCTCGGCGGCGGCAGGGGCAGGCGGACGGCCAGCAGGGCCACGATGACCGCCCCGTAGGACGCGGCGTTGAGGGCGAAGGCCCACGTGTACGAGCCGGCCACCAGCACCGCCCCGGCCAGGGCAGGCCCCACCACCCGGCCGAGGTTGAACTGGGCCATGGACAGCGAGCTGGCGCCCAGAAGGTCCTCCCGGTCGACCAGGTCGGGCAGGATGGCCTGGTAGGCGGGAAACCCGAGTGCGGTCATGCACCCGCCCCCGAAGACCAGGGCGGTCACACCCAGGGGCGTGGCACTGCCCGTGCCCACCAGCAGGGCCAGGAGGGCGGCGAACACCGTCTCGCCCACCGTGGTCCACACCAGCAGCGACCGGCGGTCGACCCGGTCGGCGATGGCGCCCCCCACCGGCGACAGGACGCCGATGGGCACGAAGGCGGCGGCCGCCACCAGCCCCGTCCACCGGGCCTGGCCGGTGAGCTCGGTGACCAGCACGCCCACGGCGACGGTCTGCAGCCACGAGCCGATGTTGGAGACCAGGGCCGCGCTCCACACCAGGGCGAAGTCGCGCCGGCGGAGGGGGCGCAGGGAGGCCAGCGTGAGCAGCCGCCCTCGGCCGCCGCCCGGGCCGGCCGGCGACCGGCTCATTCCGTGTCCTGGTACCTGGCCTCCAGCCGGTAGTGGCCTTCCAGCTCGACGACCCGGTTGAACTCGTCGAAGCCGGTGACGAGGTCGAGGTGGTTCCGTAGCGTCCCCTGGTCGGCCAGCACCTGGTAGGCGGTGGCGACCGACTTGGCCATGGCGAACAGCCCCGAAAGGGGCGACACGATGAGGTCGTAGCCCAGCCCGTGCAGCTCCGACGGTGTGAGCAGGGGCGTCTTGCCCGCCTCGATCATGTTGGCCACCAGCACCACGCCGGGCAGGGCCTCGGCCACCTGCACCATCTCCTCCGCCGACTCGGGCGCCTCGACGAAGACCGCGTCCACGCCCAGCTCGGCGGCCATCCGGGCCCGGAGGATGGCCTCGTCGAGGCCGATGGCGGCCCGGGCGTCGGTGCGGGCGACCACGAACAGCCGCCAGCGGTGGTCCAGGGCGGCCTGCAGCTTGCCCAGCCACTCCTCCCGGGGCACGACCCGCTTCCCCGCCATGTGACCGCATTTCTTGGGCCAGACCTGGTCCTCCAGGAAGATCCCCGCGGCGCCGGCGCTCTCGAACAGCTCGATGGTGCGGATGGTGTTCAGGGCGTTGCCTCCGCCAGTGTCGCCGTCGACCACCACCGCGCAGCCGCCGACCGTGCGGCACACCCGGCGGGCGACCTCGGCCATCTCCGGTTGGGTCAGGTACCCGAAGTCGGGCAGCCCCAGGAGGCTGGCCGAGGTGGCGTAGCCCGACAGGAACAGGACCTGGAAGCCGGCGTCGCTGGCCAGGCGGGCGGACAGGGCGTCCCAGACCCCGGGCATGAGCACGGTCTCGTCGGACCGGAGGAGGGAGCGGAGGTGGTCGCCGTCCATGGCCCGCCCCTACAGGCCGCAGTGGGCCCGGCCGTAGCGGTTGACGTTGCCCAGGGCGGTCTGGAAGCGCGGCTCCTGGAGCTTGGTCACCGCCTCCGGCGTGCGGCTGAGGTCGAAGTCGTTCCGCCGCAGTGCGCTGAGGACCTCCCCGGCCGTGCCCGCCACCAGGGTCACGTCGGCCTTGATCTCGGCCGGGGCCGCGGCCTGGGCCTGGCGGATGGCCGACTCGGCGTCGGTCGTGGCCGCCCGGAGCCTGGCCGGGTCGTTGGCCACGGTGAGCAGGGTCGAGTACTTCTCGCTGTAGGTCCGGGCCAGCTGGCAGAAGGGGGTGCCGGCCTGGTCGTTGCCCACCAGCGGGGCCGCCGCGGTCGTGGCCGGCGACGTGGTGGTCGGCGCCGCCTCCTCGTCGTCGCCACCGCCGCAGCCGGCCAGGCCCAGGACGGCCACCAGCCCGAGTGTCCCAACCAGTCGTCGCACGGGTCCGAAACTAGTCGGCGGCGGAGTCCAGACTGGCCTCGTCGAAGGCCTGGGCCAGGGTGTTCCAGGAGAGGGTGGCGCACTTGATCCGGACCGGGAACTTGACCACGCCCCGGAGCGCCTCCAGCTCGCCCATGTCGACGGCAAGGTGGGGAGGCTCGGCCGGGCCGTCGCCGTCGCCCCCGTCGGCGGCGCCGTCCAACCCCCGCTCGTGGATGGACATCATGGCCTTGAAGGCCTTGATCAGCTCCCGGGTCTCCGCTTCGGTCCGACCCTTCACCGCGGTGGTCATCATCGACGCCGACGACTGGCTGATCGAGCACCCCTGGCCGTCGACCTTGATGTCGGCCACCCGTCCCGAGTCGTCGATGTCGACGTAGAGCACCACCTCGTCGCCACAGAGGGGGTTGAACCCCTCGACCCGCCGGGCGGGCGGCGCGGGCAGCTCCCCGCGGTTCCGCGGGCTGCGGTAGTGGTCCAGGATGATCTCCCGGTACAGGTCTTCAAGTCCGGCCATCAGTTTCGCCCTCGCTCGCTTCGCTCCGCTCGTGCGAGTTCAAAGGCGCTGCGGCCGGCCGGCACAGCCGGCCCGGCCTTCGCCGTTCTTCCCGGTCGGCATCCGACGAGGACGCCTCCGGCGTCGAGAGCGGCCGCCGACATCAAAGGGAAAAAATCTCTCCCGCGGCCACCAGGCCGTCGGACAGCGCTTCGACGTCGGCCTCGTCGTTGTAGACGTAGAACGAGGCCCGGGCGGTGGCGCCCACGCCGTACCGGCGCATCAGGGGCTTGGCGCAGTGGTGGCCGGCCCGGATGCAGACACCGGCGCTGTCGAGCACCTGCGACAGGTCGTGGGGATGGACGTCGCGGTAGGTGAACGAGACCACCCCGCCACGGTCGGCGGCGTCCGGCGGGCCGAAGATGCGCAGGTCGTCGCCGTGGCGCTCGGTCAGGACCGACAGGGCGTGGCCGGTGAGGGCCTGTTCGTGCTCGCGCACCGCCTCCATGCCCAGCTC
>JBOGIE010000099.1:0-9380 GCA_050742435.1 Acidimicrobiales bacterium
GGCCGGGGGGCCACCCGGGTCGGCCGGGGCGCCGGCACCGCCGCCACCGGACCGGCACCCGGCGGCCACCAGCAGCGCCAGGAGCGGGAGGATGCGGGCCAGGCTACCGGGGCGGGTCAACGTCGTACCTCCTGGGGACGGTGGGGTCGGGGAACGTCTTTTCGAACTTCTTGTCCGCCGCCCGGCCGGCCAGCCACGCCGTGGCCCCGAGGCCGGTCTCGGTGTAGGCGATGAACTGGGAGACGGCGGCGTCGGCCATGGCGTCGCCGAAGCTCTGGCAGGTCGGGGCCAGGCCGGCCAGCCCCAGGGCGATCTCGCGCTGGGCCTGCTCGGAGCCGGGCAGCCGCCCGTGGTCGTTGACGATCCCCGGCGCCGAGACGATCACGTGGTGGGCGCCGGGCACGGCGGTGCGCCCGGCGGGGACGGCCAGGTCCTCCCGGGCGCCGATGGACGTCACCTTGAGGCCGGGCGGCAGGGGCCGGGAGTTGAGGTGGTCGATGAACTCCGAGTGCTCGGCCATCTGGCGGACCGAGGTGCCGGCGGGGTCGATCTTGTCGGGGAGCACGGCGTGGGCGCCCGTGAGCAGGAGCTCGCCCGCCGTGGTGTGGCCGACCATGGTCAGGCCGGTGGCCACGGGCGTGCCCTGGTGGGGCGTGCCCAGGGTGACCAGCGAGCTCACCTGTGGCAGGCGCCCGTCGGCCGGGTCGGCCTCGTCGGTGAGCGCGGTCCTCGCCACCAGGCCGCCCTGGGAGTGGGCCACGATGTCGATGGGCACGCCGGGGTGCTCCAGCGCCAGCCGCACCAGCAGCTGGCGCAGCCGCCGGGCCGACTCCCGGATGTCGGTGGTGGTGTCGTGCACCCCGTAGGCGTTGTCGTCGGTGGTGCCGCCCCGGTAGGAGAACCGGACGTCGTCGGCCTCGGCGTAGCCCAGGACGCCGGCGTCCATGTCGTCGATGGCCCCCGCCTTGCTGGTGGATCCGAGGCCCGCCACCCGGACCAGGAGGTGGCGGTCCTTCAGCTTGGGCGCAGCCACCGAGGGCGGCGTGCAGGTCTCCCGGGCCTTCCACCAGTCGTAGGCGGCACCGGCGAAGCGCCACATGTGGGCGGTGGGCCGCATCTCCCGGACGAAGTGGACGGCGCCCCGCAGCTCGTCGAGGTTGGCGGCCAGGTCCTGCGCCAGCCCGTCGCGAACCCAGTCGGCGGCCGCCGCCCCTCCGGCGATGGCCCGGGCGGCCCAGCCCCCGAGCATCCGGGCCAGCCCCGACCGCTCCTCGGCCTCGCTTTGGGGCCGCCGGAGCTCGTCGGGGACGAGATGGACCTCGGGCGGACCGCCACCGAAGAGGAGGGCGGGATCGAGGTAGGCCTCGCCGGCCCGGACGCCGAAGTGCAGCCGCTCCTCCGCCGTGCCGACCTGCTGGCCCTGGCGGACCGTGTCGCCCCGGCGGACCGAGATGGTGCGCAGGAAGGAGTAGCTGGTGCGCAGCCCGTCGTCGTGGAGGACGACGACGTGGAGGCCACCGGCCACGGGCCCGGCGAAGACCACCTGGCCGCCGGCCGCCGCGGCCACGGGGGCGCCGGCGGCGGTGGCGTACTCGAGGCCCCGGTTGCCGGCGTTCCAGTTCTCGGCCGGCGCCCGGAAGGGGTCGACGACCGGGGCGTCGACCGGAGGCCGGTAGGTGACGGCCGCCGGGGCGGAGGCCGCCGCTGGCGGCGGTGAGGTCGCGACGAGCGCGACGAGCGCTGCCAGCACGACGGCCAACCGGCGCATGTGGACCCCCAGGAACGGGTGAACCGCTGGGGGGAAGGGTGCGCCGGCCGCTCAGCGAGCCGGACTACATGGGACTATACGTGAAGCGGTGTGACAGCGCTACTACCGAGCCAACGCGTGACATTTCGTGCGACAGACGGCACCACACGTCACCAGTTCGGCTGGGAGGGGGTTAGGCCGGCTCCCGCTGGGGCTCGGCCAGCTTGGAGCGCAGCTGGATGACCGCCTTGGTGTGGATCTGGCACACCCGGCTCTCGGTGATGCCGAGCACACCACCGATCTCACCGAGGGTCAGCCCCTCGTAGTAGTAGAGGGTGAGGACGATCTTCTCCCGCTCGGGGAGGCGGTTGAGGGCCTGGGCCAGGATCTGCTTGGTCTCCTGGACCTCGAAGGCGCCCACCGGCCCGAGCCCGGGGTCGGGCAGCGTGTCGCCCAGGGTCACCGACTCGCTGCGGTCGGCGCCCACCGAGACCGTCTCCTCCAGGGCCACCAGGCCGAAGAAGGAGATCTGGGTGAAGACGTTCTGCAGCTCCTCCTCGGTGGTGTTGAGCTCGTCGGCCACCTCGGCGTCGGAGGGCGTGCGCAGGAGCTCGTGCTCCAGCTTGGTGTAGGCCTTCTCCACCGCCCGGGCCTTGGCCCGCAGCGACCGGGGTACCCAGTCGATGGAGCGCAGCTCGTCGATGATCGAGCCCCGGATGCGGGACATGGCGTAGGTCTCGAACTTGTTGCCCCGGGCCGGCTCGAACTTGTTGATGGCGTCGATCAGCCCGAACATGCCGTAGCTGACCAGGTCGGCCTGCTCGATGCTGTTGGGCAGGCCGGCGGAAAGTCGACCGGCCACGTACTTGACCAGCGGCGAGTAGTGGACGACCAGCCGGTTGCGGGCGTCCATCGAACCCGTGGCCTTGAAGTCGTCCCAGAGCTTGGTGATGGCGTCAGATTCGGGTTCCACGCGCTTCCTACGCTCGGGGATGGGTGGCGTCGTACACCGTACGCAACCGCTCCTTGCTGACGTGAGTGTACAACTGGGTCGTCGCCAAGTCGGCGTGGCCGAGCAGTTCCTGGACGGCGCGCAGGTCGGCCCCCCCGTCCAGCAGATGGGTGGCGAAGGTGTGGCGCAGGGCGTGGGGATGGGTGGGCGACGCCGCCAGCCGGTCGAGGATGCGCCGGACGTCGCGCGGGGTCAGCCGGTGGCCCCGCCGGTTCAGGAAGAGGGCGTCGGCCGGCGACTGGCTGCCGGCCATGGCCGGCCGCCCGCGGTCCGTCCACGCCGCCACCGCCTCCACCGAGCTCTCGCTCATGGGCACCTGCCGCTGCTTGGACCCCTTGCCCCACACCCGCACCTGGCTCCGGCCCAGGTCGACGTCGGCCGGGCGCAGGCCGCACAGCTCCCCCACCCGCAGCCCGCTCCCGTACAACAGCTCGACCACGGCCCGGTCCCGCAGGGCGACCGGCCCGTCGGCGCCATCGCCGCCGGCGAAGAGCCGGTCGAGCTCCTCGTCCTTCAGGACGTGGGGCAGCCGGCCTTCGCCCCGCGGTGCGGCCAGGCGCCGGGACGGGTCGGTGGGGATCGCTCCCGTCCGCCGCAGCCAGCCGAAGTACCGGCGCAAGGCGGCGGCCTTGCGGGCGATGGACCGCCGGGCCAGGCGGCGGGTGGCCAGGTATGCGAGGTAGCGGCGGAGGACGACGTGGTCGACGTCGGCGGGGCCGGCCAGGCGGGCCCGCTCGGCCCAACCCACGAAGTCGCCCACGTCGCGGCGGTAGGCGGCGACCGTGTTGGCCGACAGGGAGGAGAGCGACCGGACGAACGCCTCCTGATCCCATCCCATCGCCGGCCACCGTACCGCCGGCCCGTCGGCCAACCGGTGACCGGATCGGTGGCCCTAGCCACCATGGTCGTCACCGGTTCGCCCGCCACCGACCCGTTCCCACCAGCCGGCCCGCTCGCCCACCCAGCCCCCGCCCTGGAGCCGGGCCAGGGCCACGCTGACCTGGCCGGGGCTGCGCCCGGTGCGGGCGCACAGATCGTCGAACGTGGCCGGCTCCCAGCCGAGGGCCTCGAGGACGACCGCCTCGTCCGGCCCCGGAGGGGGACGCTCGTCCACCTCCGACCGGGGGGCGCTCGACAGGCCGAGGGCCACGAGGACGTCGAGGGCGTCACGGACCGGGTGGCACCCGTCGGCCAGGAGGGCGTTGGGATAGGCCGACACCGGGCTGCGGACCGAGCCCGGCACGGCCATCACCAGCCGGTCGCGCGCTGCGGCCGCGTCGACCGTGTGCCGGGATCCTCCCTTCTCGGCCGACTCCACCACGACCACCACCTCGGCCAGGGCGGCGATGACCCGGTTGCGCACCGGGAACCGCCACGGCTCGGGCCGGGCGCCGAGCGGGGCCTCGCTCAGGAGCAGCCCGGACGTGGCCACCTCTTCCCACAGCGACCCGTGGCTGCGCGGGTACACGACGTCGAGGCCGCTGCCGACCACGGCGACGGGCGGTGCGCCGCCGGCCGCCGAGAGCGCGCCCCGGTGGGCGGCACCGTCGACGCCGAGCGCCAGGCCCGACACCACCCGCACGCCGGCCCCGGCCAGGTCGCGGCCCAGCTCGTAGGCCACCTCCCGGCCGTAGCGGGTGCAGCGCCGGGTGCCGACCACCGCAACCCGGCGTCCGGCCACCGCCGCGGCATCCCCCCGGGCGAACAGCAGCGCTGGCGGCTCCGGATCGGCTTCCAGAACCGGAGGGAACCCCTCGGTGCCCGGCTGCAGCACCCGGACCCCCGCCCGGCGGTGCGCCTCCCAGACCCGGGCGACCGACACGCGGCGGGCGCCCACCTGCCACAGGGCGGCTACTCCCGCCGGATCGGGCCGGCAGGCCAGGGCGACCGCCGGCCTCGAGCACGCCGCCCCGGCGGCCACCTGGACCCATGCCTCTTCGGGCTGCCAGGTGCCCAGCACCGCCCGCAGCCGGGCCGGCCCCATGGCCGGCAATCCGGCCAGGGCCGCGGCCCAGCCCTCAGGGGGGATGTCCGTCATGCCGCAGCCTCGACCGGGGCCAGCTCGGCCCGCAGGCTGAGGGCCAGGCAGACGTGTTCCTCGCCCACCGGGCCCGCCGCCCCATCGAGGTCGGCGATGGTGCGGGCCACCCGCCGCACGCGGTGCAGGCCGCGAGCACTGAGCTGGCCGGCTCGCAGGCGATGCTCCAGGAGGCGGGCGGCGCCGCCGGCCACGGGCGCCAGCTCGTCGAGGCGGGAAGCCGGCAGCTCGGCGTTGCACCGCACCCCACGGGCCCGGGCCAGCTCGCGGGCGGCGGCCACCCGGGCGGCCACCGGGGCCGTGCTCTCGCCCGGCGGCCCACCGAGGACCGCCGTGGGATCGGGCCGGCTCACCACCACCCGCAGGTCGAACCGGTCGAGGAGCGGCCCCGACAGGCGGCGGTTGTATCGCTGCCGGGCCGCGGGCGGGCAGCGGCAGGTCCCCTCGGCCCCGCCCTCCCCGCACGGGCACGGGTTGGTGGCGCCCACCAGCAGGAAGCGGGCGGGGAAGGTGACGCTGGCCCGCGCCCGGCACACCCGCACCACGCCCTCCTCCAGCGGCTGGCGCAGGGCGTCGAGCACGGCGGCCGGGAACTCCGACATCTCGTCGAGGAAGAGCACGCCGCAGTGACTCAGGCTGATCTCGCCGGGGCGCATGTAGGCGGTGCCCCCGCCGATGAGGGACACGGCCGACGCGCCGTGGTGGGGCGCCCGGAAGGGAGGCCGGTGGACCAGGCCACCCGGCGGCAGGGCCAGGGCGGCGGCGGAATGGATGCGGGTGGCGTCGAGGGCGTCGTCACGGTCGAGCGAGGGCAGCACTCCGGGCAGGCGGTGGGCCAGCATGGTCTTGCCCGCGCCCGGTGGGCCCGACAGCAGGAGATGGTGCCCGCCGGCGGCCGCCACCTCGACCGCCGTGCGACCCACCGCCTGGCCCCGCACGTCGGCCAGATCGGGCGGCGGCGGCCCGGCCTGCGGAAGCGGCGCAGCCACGGGCGGGTCGGGCCACGGGATCTGGCCCCGCACGGCGTCCAGCAGTTCGATGAGAGAGCCGGCCACCCGGACCTCGTGGCGGCCGACGACGCTGGCCTCGGCGAAGCAGTCGGGCGGCACCACCACCACCCGGGCCGACAGGGCGGCCACCAACGGCACGATGCCGGGCACCCGCCGGATGGACCCGTCGAGCCCCAGCTCCCCCAGGAAGGCGCAGCCCGCCATCAGCTCGGCCGGCAGCACCTCGGACGCCACCAGCAGCCCCATGGCGATGGGCAGATCGAGCCCCGGACCGCCCTTGCGGGTGCCGGAGGGGGCCAGGTTGACGGTGATCCGCTTGAGCGGCCAGACCAGGCCACTGGACTGGAGCGCGGCCCGGACCCGGTCACGCGACTCGCGGCACGGCGCGTCGGGAAGGCCCACGATGTTGTAGGCCGGCAGGCCGTTGGCCACGTGGACCTCGACCGACACGGGCGTGCCCTCCACCCCGAGCAGGGTGGCGGACGGGACGATGGCGATCACGGCAGAGCCCCCTCGGAGATGGACCGGAGGAGGGCCGTGCGCCGGCCGCTCGAGCGAGCTGTTTTGGAGCATAACCAGACCCTGGGACAGAATCCCCCCGTGGGCTTCAACCCGTTCCGACAGCAGCGCAAGCGGTCCAGTGACTACGTGATGGTCGCCGCCGCCTTCCTCGTGGTCACCGTGCTCCTCCTCTGGGCGGCGCTGCCATGAGGATCCCGAGATGAGAGTCGCCGTCGCCGCCGACCACGCCGGGTACCGGCTCAAGACCGTCGTCGCCGCCCATCTGGCCGACGGCGGCCACGAGGTGATCGACCTCGGCACCGACTCGGAGGAGTCGGTCGACTATCCCCCGTTCTGCGCCGCCGCCGGCCGGGCCGTGGTCGGCGGGCAGGCCGAGCTCGGCATCGTCATCGGCGGCAGCGGCCAGGGGGAGCAGATCGCGGCCAACAAGGTCAACGGCGTGCGCGCCGCCCTGTGCCACGACGAGTGGATGGCCCGGATGGCCCGCCAGCACAACAACGCCAATGTGCTGGCGTTCGGTGCCCGGGTCCTGGCCGACGCCCGCGCCCTGATGATCGTCGACCTCTTCCTCGCCACCGACTTCGAGGGCGGGCGCCACCAGCCCCGCATCGAGCAGCTGGCCGCCATCGAGGCCGAGGAGTGCGAGAAGCGGGGCGCGCCCCCCGCCTGACCGCGGCGCGTGGCAGAGTTGCGGCGGCGCGTCACGGCGAAGCGGAGCGGAGGGCGTCATGAGAAGGCGGACGGCAGCGTTGCTCCTCGCTTGCCTGGGACTGTCGATGGCGACGGCGGCCACGGCCCAGACCACCACCAGCACGAGCACGAGCACGAGCACCACCACCTCGTCCACCTCGTCCACCACGTCCACCACCATCGTCGATCCCTGCCGGACAGAGCCCTGCACGGCCGACCCGCCTCCGGCGTTCCTCTCCGGCGTGAACGGCGAAGTGGCCCTTGATCAGGGCAGCTACTGCTGGCGAGGCGCCGCTCCCGACGCCCGGGGCCTGATCATCGGTCGCTGCGTGGACATGATCTTCGACGACGACCCCGACGCCGAGCTGATCGTCCAGGCCGGCGAGACGCTCACCCTGCGCTTCGGCGCCTTGACTCCCACCGAGGTCATCCTGCGACGAGATGACGTCTCGAGGGCCCTCGTAGCCGGCAACCCCCTGCGCTTCGTCGCCGACCTGCCGGTCGGCAGCTACGTCGTCGGCTTCTTCACCCGCTGGACCCAGGGCGACGCCAGCTACGGCGTCCGCCTCGTCGTCCGGGCCGCGACCTCGCCGCGCAGCGGGGTCCGGATCAGCCTGACCGGCTGACCGGTGACCCGCTAGAACGCCCCTTCCAGGACCTCGATCCGGCCGGCCAGGACCGACGCCACGTCGAAGCGGATGTCGGTGGGCCGCATGGGCGAGTCCTCCAGCCAGCGGGCGGCCAGGTGGCGCAGGCGGACCTGCTTGTCGCGGGTGATGGCCTCGACCGGCGCCCCGAAGGCGTCCGACGTGCGGGTCTTGACCTCGCAGAACACGAAGGTGCGGCCCCGGCGGAGGATCAGGTCGAGCTCGCCGGCCCGGCAGCGCCAGTTCCGCTCGACCACCTCGTAACCCCGGGCCTGGTACCAGGCGGCGACCGCCTCCTCGCCCTGGGCCCCCAGCGCCCGGCGAGCCTGGGTCACCGGCTCACGTGTCGGTGCGGATCTTCTCGATGTTCACGTCTTTGAACGTGACGATGCGAACGGAGGACACGAACCGGGCCGGACCGGGACGGTAGATGTCCCAGACCCACGCGTCCTTCAGCTCGAGCTCGAGATGGCTGCGGCCCCCGTCGGCCGCGTCGTCGCGCATCTTCATGTCGACCGAGTTGGCCAGGTAGAAACGGCGCTCGGTCTCCACCACGTACCCGAAGAGGGGCAGGACGTCGCGGTACTCCTTGTAGAGCTGGAGCTCCATCTCGGTCTCGTACCGCTCGAGATCCTCTTCGCTCATCGGCGCCCCTGCGGCTGGCTCATCGGCCCACTGTACGACTACAGGAAGGATGTGTGGCCGAGGGGCCACACCCGCAGGATGGCCCGCCCCACCACGGTCGACATCGGGACGGGCCCGAAGATGCGGCTGTCGGCGGAGTTGTCCCGGTTGTCGCCGAGGACGAACACCGTCTCGGGCGGCACGATGACAGCGGGGAAGTCGTCGGTCAGGGTCCCGGGCGGGAGGTAGGGCTCCGTGACCTCCCGGCCGTCGACCAGGACCTTGCCGCCCAGCCCCTCCACCCGCTCTCCCGGGAGGGCCACCACCCGCTTGATGTACTCGTCGGTGGACGGCGCCATGACCCCGATGGACTGGGCCAGCCCCCGCAGTGCCCGCTCGGGCAGGGGCGACGACTCGTTCTCGTCGACGTCGCCGGGGGCGTCGAACACCACGATGTCGCCCCGGCGCGGGTCGTGCAGCCGGTAGGAGAGCTTGGAGACGACCACCCGGTCGTCGACCTGTAGCTGGGGCTGCATCGACCCGGACGGGATGTAGAAGGCCTGGGCCACGAACGTCTTGACCACCACGGCGATGACCACCGCCATGACGATCAGGAATGCGACCTCGCGGAGCGTCCCCCAGGCGGACGACCGCTGGCGATCGGCGGGCGGGGCCTGGGCGCCGCCGACCCCGCCGGGACCGGTCACCTGACGGTGCGCTTCTCCTTGATCTTCGCCTTCTTCCCGATGCGGTCCCGCAGGTAGTAGAGCTTGGCCCGGCGGACGTCGCCCAGGGTGACGACCTCGATCTTGGACACGATCGGCGAGTGCACCGGGAACGTGCGCTCCACGCCCACGCCGAAGCTGATCTTGCGGACGGTGAAGGTCTCCCGCACGCCCGAACCCTGCCGGCGGATCACCACGCCCTGGAACACCTGGACGCGCTCCCGGTTGCCCTCCACCACCCGCACGTGGACCTTGAGCGTGTCGCCCGGGCCGAAGCGGGGGATGTCGTCTCGCAGGCTGTCGCGATCGACGAGATCGGTGGGGTTCATGGCGCGCTCGACTCCTGCGACGGGTCTTCCGGGGAC
>JBOGIE010000100.1:0-9370 GCA_050742435.1 Acidimicrobiales bacterium
CCGCTGGGGCATGGCGTGCTGGAACTGCGCGGGCGACGGGAAGAGCTGGATCGCCGTCGACATCGGCCGCATCGGCAGCTCCGACACCGCCCTGCGCTACGTGATCGCCCACGAGATCTGCCACGCCATCGACTACGTCACCCTGGGCGGATCGTCGGAGGTGGGCGCCGACGCCTGCGCCGGCCTCCACGGCGCAGCCCGCTAGCGACCTCGCTCAGGCCCGGGCCGCGGCGTCGGAGTCGGGCAGGATGAACGACTGCTCGTCGGCGGGCTCGTCCATGGGGGCGGCCTTGCGCTTGGAGAAGGCGATGGCGGCGCCGAGCACGGCGAGGGCGGCGAGGGCCACGGCGTAGCGGGCGGCGTCGTTGTCCTGCAGGTTGATGACCGCGGGCAGGATGAGCAGCGAGACCAGGTTCATGACCTTGATGAGCGGGTTCAGGGCCGGCCCGGCCGTGTCCTTGAACGGGTCGCCGACCGTGTCGCCGATCACTGCGGCCTTGTGGGCGTCGGACCCCTTGCCGCCCTCGTGGCCGTCCTCGATGTACTTCTTGGCGTTGTCCCACGCCCCGCCGGCGTTGGACAGGAAGTTGGCCATGAGCTGGCCGGTGAGGATGACCGCGGCCAGGAAGGCGCCCAGGGCCAGGTAGTTGATGCCGAAGCCGATGATGACCGGCGTGAGGACGGCCAGGAGGGCCGGCGTGGCCAGCTCCCGCAGCGAGGCCGCGGTGCAGATGTCGATGACCGGCCCGTAGTCCGGCCGCTTGGTGCCGGCCATGATCTTGCCGTCGGCGAACTGGCGTCGGACCTCCTGGACGACGGTACCCGCGGTGCGGCCCACGGCCCGGATGGCCAGGGAGCTGAACAGGAAGGCGATGGACCCGCCGATCAGCAGCCCGATGAACGTCTTGGGGTCGGCCACGTTGATCTGGGTCAGCGGGTTCTCGAACAGGGCCGAGCCCGTCTCCTCGATGCCCAGCTCGGCGCCGATGGTCTCGATGAAGCTGGCGAACAGGGCGACGGCGGCGATGACGGCCGAGCCGATGGCGAAGCCCTTGGTGACGGCCTTGGTGGTGTTGCCCACCGCGTCGAGGCTGACCATGATCCGCTCGGGCTCGCCCTCGAACTCGCCCGACATCTCGGCGATGCCCGCGGCGTTGTCGGCCACCGGGCCGAACGTGTCCTCGGACACGACCACGCCGGTCGTGGCCAGCATGCCCATACCGGTGAGGGCGACGAGGTAGAAGGTGAACTGGATGTTGCCCTCGCCCAGGGCGATGGCCGTGGCCAGGGCGCCGGCGATGGCCACGATGGCCCACACCGAGCTCTCCAGGCCCGAGGAGATGCCGGACAGGACGGTGGTGGCCGGGCCGGTGCGGGCCGCCTCGGCGATCTCCCGGACGGGTGCCGTCTCCGTCGACGTGAAGTACTCGGTGAGGCGGCTGGCGATCTGGGCCAGTACGAGGCCGATGACCACGGCCCAGAACACCCGCAGGTTGCCCACGTAGAAGTAGGCGACGAGGAAGGTGCCGATGACGGTGAGGACCCCGGCGGTGAGGAAGCCGCGGTTGATGGGGGCCATGGCCGTCTTGTCGTTGTCGGTGGCCCGCACCATGTAGACGCCGACGATGGAGGCCAGCACGCCGATGGCGCGGGCGACGACCGGGAACACCAGGCCGAGCGCCGGGTTCTCGCCGATGGACGCAAAGGCGGCGACGCCGAGGATGATCGAGGCGACCAGGGTGACCTCGTAGCTCTCGAACAGGTCGGCGGCCATGCCGGCGCAGTCGCCCACGTTATCGCCCACGTTGTCGGCGATGGTGGCCGGGTTGCGGGGGTCGTCCTCGGGGATGCCGGCCTCGACCTTGCCGACCAGGTCGGCGCCCACATCGGCCGCCTTGGTGAAGATGCCGCCACCCACCCGCAGGAACAGGGCGAGGAGCGAGCCGCCGAAGCCGAAGCCGACCAGGATGGCGGAGCTGGTGTTCTGGAAGACGAGGATGATGACCGTCGCCCCGAGCAGGCCCAGGCCGACGGTGAACATGCCGGCCACGCCCCCCGTGCGGAAGGCCACCTTGAGGGCGGCGGGGAGCGAGCCGGAGCGGGCCGCGGCCGCGGTGCGGACGTTGCCCCGCACGGCCAGGCTCATGCCGATGAACCCGGTGAGGCCGGACATCAGGCAGCCGGCCAGGAAGGCCAGGGTGCGGAAGATGCCGGACTCGGCGAAGGAAAGCGCCTCGCTGTCGTCGGGCCGGAGCACGGCGGTGGAGGTCACGAACACCACCACGACCAGCGGGATCAGGATGAACCCGATGGTGCGGAACTGCCGCTTGAGGTAGGCCATGGCCCCCTCTTGGATGGCCGTGGCGATCTCGATCATCTTCGGCGTGCCCTGGTCGGCGGCCAGCACGCCGCGCATGAGTGAGAAGCCGACGAGAAGCGCCAGGAGGGCGGTGGCGACGGAGAAGAAGAGCCAGGCGAACTCCCCTCCCTTCAGGTCGAAGACCTGGTAGCCCCCTTCGGCGGCGAGCAGGTTGATCATGCCGGCGAGTCCTCCATGTCGCTGCTGTCCGTGTGGTCGTGCGCTTGTCGTCGGGCAGCCCCAGCCGGCACAGAGACTTCAGGGTCTCGCGTTCAGATTTGGTCAGCGGCATGCCTATGGTTTCGTCGCCCCGGAAGGTAGTTTTCGGACGACCGAAACGTCAAGGGGCTTGCTGCTCGCGCTCCGGCGACGGTGGCTTCGGTTCGCCGGTGGCCGGGCGCTCCGGCGGGGGCATGCCGAACCCGTCGACGTGGTAGGGGACCGACGTCACCACGATGCCGTGGCGGAACAACAGCCGGCCCTTGAGGAGCAGCGCGCTCTGGTTGTGGAGCAGGTGCTCGTACCACTTGCCGACCACGAACTCTGGGACGACCACGGTGATGGTGTCGTTGTTCCAGCGCTCGTCCAGGTCGTCGAGGTACTCCATGACCGGGGCGACCAGCTCCCGGTACCGCGAGTGCTTGATCTCCAACGGGACATTGATCCCGAAGTCCCGCCACTGGCGGTCGATCTCCTCCTGGTCCCCGTCCTCGTAGGAGATGTAGAGGGCGACCAGATGCTCGGGGCGTAGCGACCGGGCGTAGCCCAGGGCCTGGATCACTCCCCGGTGGATGCGCCCGACGAGGACCACCACGGTGTGGTTGAACGGCTGGGGCCGGACCTCCTCGGGCTTGATCTCCAGGGCCTGCGCCACCCGGGTGTAGTGGCGCTTGATGCCCGAGAACAGGGCGATGATCGAGGGGACGACGACAATGGGCACCCAGGCCCCGCTGGTGAACTTGGTGATGGCCACGATGAGCAGGACGATGAACGTGGCCGTCGCCCCCACCGCGCTGATGGCCGTCCCCACCTTCCATCCGGGCTGGCGGGTGCGCCGGTGGTGCACGACCATGCCGGTCTGGCTCAGGGTGAACGACGTGAACACGCCCACCGCGTAGAGGGGGATGAGGGCCGTGGTGATGCCCCCGAAGGCGATGATCAGCGCCGACGCGGCGACGGCCAGGATGATGATGCCGTTGGAGAACACCAGGCGGTCGCCCCGGTTCCCCAGGTAGCGGGGCAGGTACCCGTCTCGGGCGATGATCGACGACAGGCGCGGGAAGTCGGCGTAGGCGGTGTTGGCGGCCAGGGTGAGGATGGCCACGGTGGCCAGCTGGAGGATGACGTAGATCGGCCCCTCCCCGAAGACGGTGCGGCCGATCTGGGAGATCACCGTCTCCTCGTGGGTGGGGAAGGGGTGCAGGTGGTGGGCCAGGACCGAGATGCCGAAGAACAGGCTGCCCAGGATGCTGGCCATGATCATCATGGTGATGGCCGCGTTGCGGGACTGCGGCTTGCGGAAGGCGGGGACCCCGTCGGCGATGGCCTCCACACCGGTCAGGGCCACGGCACCGGACGAGAACCCCCGCAGCAGCAGGAAGAGTCCCAGCTGGCCGCCCGCCTCCCGTTGGATCTCGGCCAACTCCGGGTCGAACCGGATCGGCGCGATGTCGGTGAAGTAGATCTTGTAGAGCCCGTAGAGGACCATCGCCCCCACGGTGGCCACGTACAGGTACGTGGGGAAGGCGAAGAGGGTGCCGGACTCCTTCATCCCCCGCAGGTTGGCCAGGGTGATCAGGAGGATCAGGGCCAGGCCGATGCTGACCCGCTCGTCGGCCCAGCTCCGGAAGGCCGGGAGGGAGACGATGGCGGCCACGCCGGCCGAGATGGACACGGCCACGGTGAGCACGTAGTCGACGAGGATCGACGCCCCGGCCACCAGCGACGGGCTCCGGCCGAGGTTCTCCCGGCTCACCACGTATGAGCTGCCGCCGTGCGGATAGGCGTAGATGGTCTGCCGGTAGGACAGCACCACGATCGTCAGCAGGATGGCGACGACGATCGAGAGGGGAACCAGCCGCGACAGGCCCAGGACCAGGCTGGAGCTGCCGGCGGCGACGACGAAGAGGATCTCCTCGGTGGCGTAGGCGGTGGAGGAGAGGGCGTCCGAGGAGAAGGTCGGCAGGGCGACCAGCTTCCGTAGCCGCTGGTGCTCCTGGTCGCTGGTGGCGATAGGCCTCCCCACCAGCAGCCGCTTCAGGGACGAATACACCGGCCGCACGGTATCCCCGGTTTGGCATCTCCCCCCAACCGGGTGTTCCATGGCGCGCGTGCACGTGATCGTCGTCGGATGCGGGCGGGTGGGCCGGGAGCTGGCCATGGTCCTCGACCGGGACGGGCACAGCGTCAGCGTGATCGACAAGGACCGGAACGCCTTCCACGAGCTGCCCGAGGGGTTCGGGGGCCGGGCCATCCTGGGGTTCGGCTTCGACCGCGACCATCTGGAGCAGGCCGGCATCAGGGAGGCCGACGCCCTGGCCGCGGTCACCAACGGCGACAACTCCAACATCCTCACCGCGCGCATCGCCCGGATGACCTACGAGGTGCCCTACGTCGTCGCCCGCATCTACGACCCCCGCCGGGCGGTGATCTACCGCCAGCTGGGCATCGCCACGGTGGCCGCCGTGGCTTGGACCACCGATCAGGTGTTGCGTCGCCTGTTCCCCGAGAAGTCGGTGGCCGAGTGGACCGACGCCTCGGGCACGGTCAGCCTGGTCGAACGGGCGCTTCCCGACGCCTGGGCCGGGCGCAAGCTGAGCGAGATGGAGGAGAACGGCCGCTTCCGCCTCGTCGCCCTCAGCCGGGGCGGCCAGGCCCGCCTGTGCGGGCCCGAAGTCGTCGGCCAGGAGGGCGACGTCCTCCACCTCATCGTCCACCACGACGCCCAGGCCGAGCTGGAGGCAAGGCTGTCGGCCGGGCCGGAGTCGGCCAGATGAAGGCGGCTATCGCCGGAGCCGGCAACGTCGGGACCCACATCGCCAACGACCTGGCCGAGGCCGGCCACGAGGTGCTGCTGCTGGAGCAGAACCCCGACGTCGCCGCCCGCCTGCGGCTGGTGGACGGGGTGAGGGTCGTCGTGGCCGACGCCTGCGAGCCCACGCTCCTCACCGCCGCCGGCCTGGAGACCTGCGACGTCATGGTGTCGGTCACCGGCGACGACGAGGACAACCTGGTGATCTCCCTGCTGGCCAAGCAGGTCTTCGCCGTCCCCCGGGTGGTGGCGAGGGTCAACCACCCCAACAACCAGTGGCTGTTCAACGAGACGTGGGGCGTCGACATCGCCGTCTCGACCCCTCACCTGCTCACCGCCCTGGTCGAGGAGGCGGTGTCCGTCGGCTCGCTGGTCCGCCTGCTCCAGTTCGAGGACGCCCGGCTGGTGGAGATCACCCTGGCCGAGGACTCCCCGGCCGGGAACCGGGCCATCAGCGAGCTGGGCGTGCCGCGTGACGCCACGGTGGTCGCCGTCATCCGGGAGCGCCACGTGATCGTCCCCCGGGGGGAGACGGTGATGGCGCCGGGCGACGAGGTGCTCGTGCTGGTCACCCCGGATTCCGAGGAGGCGGTCAAGACCCTCTTCGTCGGGTCGCCGGGTGGGACTACAGGAGCTCGTAGCGGGGGTTGAGCAGGGTGAGCCGGCTGCCGGCGCCCTGCTGGGTCGCCCGGCCGCTCACCACCAGGCGCCTCCCGGGCGCCACGCCGGCGATGTGACGCCTTCCGGTCCACACGATCACCAGCGACCCGGTCCCGTCGCTCACCGTGGCCTCCAGCGAGGGGGTCCCGGCCCGGGGGACGATACGCAGGGAGGAGATCTCCCCGGCGACGGTGAGCTCCTTGCGGGGCTCGGCGTCGCCGATGGCGGTGACGCCCGGCAGGCCCTTGCAGAACTGGCGCAGCCGTTCGCGGTCGAGCTCGGCGTCGGGGGCGGTCAGCCGGTGGAGGAGCTTCCGGAAGGCCATGGGGCGGCCGGGCCCTTAGTCCGGTCCGGTGCCGTTGGCCCGGTGGCGCATGACCAGGCGGACCGACGTCCCCTCGCCCGTGGGGCTGAACTGGACCTCGTCGACGAGGGCCCGGATCAGGGGGATGCCCAGGCCCCGCTCGAACTTGAGCCGGTCGGGGTCGGTGACGGGAGGGTGGTCGGGCAGCTGGGCCGGGTCGAACCCGTGCCCCCGGTCCTCCACACAGACCTCCAGGGCGTCCTCGCCGGCCGTACAGCGGACGAGGACCCGCTCGGTGCTCCCCGCCGCGTCGTGGGCCTCGATGGCGTTGGTGCAGGCCTCGGAGACGGCCAGTTTCAGGTCGTCGATGCGCTCGTCGGCCAGGTTGCTGTCGGAAGACGCGAGGGCGGACACGACGAGCCGGGCCAGGGCCACGAACTCGGCCCGAGCCGGGATCTCCAGCTCGATGACCTCCCCAGCCACGTCTTCCTCGGCCACAGCTCTATGCGCTGGCGCCGCCGGAGCCGCCGCTGACCGCTGCATCCACCGAGTCGTGGATGGAGAACACCTTGGTGAGGCCGGTGATCTCGAAGACCTTGAGGATCCGGCTCTGGGTGCACACGAGGAGCAGGTCTCCGTCGTGGCTGCGGAGGCGCTTGAGCCCGCCCACCAGGACGCCCAGCCCGGTCGAGTCCAGGAAGTCCACTCCCTCGAGGTCGACGATGATCCTGTGCTTGCCCTCGCTTACGAGCTCGATGAGGCGCTCGCGAAAGCGCGGGGCGGTGTAGACGTCGACTTCGCCGCGCACGCTGAGCACGGCGAACCCGTCTCTCTCCTCGACGTCCAGACCGAGATCCATGCAGTGCCTCCCAGAGGTGTTCTGGGCGCCACGCTAGCAAGCGGCCGGCGATACCTCGAAAGCGGAGGAGGCGGCCGGACGGGTGGGTCAGCGGCTGCCGGCTCGGGCCAGGCGCCGGCGGGTGGGCGAGACGACCTCGAACACCTCGATCTCCTCCTCGGCCGGAGTGGCGGCCTCGGGCTCGGGCTCGGGTTCGAGCTCCGGTTCCGGCTCCCACAGGGCCACGACCTCTATCTCCGGTTCCGGTTCCGGCTCCGGCTCGGGCTCGGGCTCGGGCTCGGGCTCGGGTTCGAGCTCCGGCTCCACGTCGACCTCCGGTTCCGGTTCCGGCTCCGGCTCGGGCTCGGGCTCGGGCTCCGGCTCGGGCTCGAGGTCGATGGGCTCGGGGGCCCACTCCTCGTCCCAGCCGGCGTCCCAGTCCTCCTCCTCGGCCACGTCGAACAGCGCGCTCGGTCGGGGCTCGGGGACCAGTTCGTCGTCCAGTTCGTCGTCCTCGACCGCCGGCTCGACCGGCGCCTCCCGCTCCAGCCGCTCGACCCGGATGCTGGCCTGGCCGGCGGCCGGCGCCGGCGCGGGGACGGGAACGTCGACCGGAAGGTCGCCGTCGCCGACCGGCTCCTTGATCCGGCGGTTCAGCAGTCGCAGGTGCAGGGCCAGCAGGAGCAGCACCAGACCGCCGGCCACCGGGACCAGCGGGCGGCCGCTGTCGATGCTCACGAAGGACGTGCGCCGGCGCTGGACGTCGTTCGGCGGGACGGCCTCGGCCTCGCCCTCCTCCAGCTCCTCGCCGGCCGGGAGGCTGCCGAAGGGCAGCGTGCCGGTGAACCCGGTGTCGGGCGGCTCGGGAACGGTGATGGCGGGCAGGTTGACCGGGGCCGACCGGGACGACAGGAACCCCGACAGGTCGACGCCCGCCGGCGGCCCCGGCTTGGCCGTGGTGGTCGGGCCGGGCGCCGGTGAACCGGGGGCGGGAGCGACGGTGGTGGTGGTCGGCGGGGCGGGCACGGTGGCGGTGGCCGACCCGGAGGGGTCCGAGGGGATCTCGCTGTCGTCGGTGCCGGTGGCGCCCATGCGGACGGCGACAACCTGGTAGCCGACGTCGCCCCCGGCCAGGTCGGCCGTCGTCCGGTCGGTGAAGGGCACGTTCGTGCCCGTGCGGGGCTGGTTGACCCTACCCACCTCGAAGAGCTTGGACGAGCCGGGGTCCTTGCGGAAGACGGCGTAGTACAGCATGTCGGCCTCGGTGTTGCGGGTCCACGACAGCTCCACCGTCCGCTCGTCGGTGACCCTGGGCGGGTCGAGGGTGGGCTTCCTCGGAGGGGCGGCGACCGAGAACGTGCGGCTCAGCTCGCCGGAGGGGCCCGGGCTGCCGAGGAGGATGGCGGTCTGGCGGGCGGTGACGTCGACCTTGTACGGCCCGTTGCGCTCGCGGGTGACGGCCATGGAGAACCGGCACGGGGACTCCGAGCAGGGGAAGGTCTCGCTGTCGCCCCCCACGGACACGGTGACCTCCCGCATCCGGTAGATCGACAGCGACTCCACCTCGGCCCGGCCGCTGACGGTGAACGAGGCCCCGGTCAGGGGCGGTTCGGCGCGGGGGGAGTCGAGGGTGATCCTGGGGCCACCCTCCGCCGCCGCGGCCGGGCCCGCCGGGGCGGCGAGGAGGAGGGCGGCGACGAGGGCGGTGAGAGACCCCGCGAGCCGCGCGAGGCCGCGGCTCATGCCGCCTTCAGATCCTTGACCCAGGTGGCCCGGACAATGAGCCGCTGGGCGGCCGACCCCTTGGGGTGGCAGGTCGTGAGGGTGAGCGAGCGCTCACCGGTGGGGTCGATGACGCTCAGCTCGCTGGGGGGCACCACCCACGGGGCGCGGGACACCTGGTAGACGCAGCCCCCGATCGGGGTGGTGAGCTCGATGGTGTCGCCCGGCTTGAGCTGGTCGACGTTGCCGAAGGGGCGGCCGTAGGTGGTCCGGTGCCCGGCGATGGAGACGTTGCCGTTCTCGCAGGGCAGGGCGGTCTGGGGGTAGTGGCCGGCGCCGGCCCGCAGGGCGCTGGGCGTGATGCCCTCGACGACCACGGTGTCCACCCCCAGGGCGGGGATCTTGATGCGGGTCAGGCTGTCGCCCGTCTCCACCTTGCGCTCCCGGTACGCCTGC
>JBOGIE010000101.1:0-9321 GCA_050742435.1 Acidimicrobiales bacterium
CGCTTCCAGGGGTCGTGGCCGAGGACCACGTCGGGCCGGAAGCGGCGGATCCAGTAGCAGACCTCGGCTCGCTGTCGCAGCCCGGACTCGAGCTCGCCGTCCCGCCAGCCAAGGAACACCACCGTTCCCTTCCCACCCAGGGCCACAGACGCAGCTCGCTGCTCCTCCTGGCGGACGGCCACGAGCGTGGCGGTGTCCTCGGCCGGATCCCAGGAACCCTTCGACCCGTCGGTGCAGATGAGGTGGACGATCTCGCAGCCCGCCGCCGCCCACTTGGCCAGCGTGCCGCCGCAGCCGAACTCCACGTCGTCGGGATGGGCGCCCACGGCGAGGGCCCGCCGGGGCGTGGGCAGGTCGACGGTCATGGCGACGTGGCGGGGGCCAGGTAAGCGAAGAGGTCGGCGGGAAGGTCCACGTCGTGGGACAGCGACGGCTCCCGCACGACGCGCAGCGGCAGGCCGAGCCGGTGGGACTCGGTCCCGTGGCGGGTGAAGGACCCTGGCCCGTAGGAGAACGTGAAGCCGGCGTCGCCGGGTACGCAAATCACGTTGGTGCCGTTGTCGCGGTGGTCGGGGACGAGCGTGACACCGGCAAAGCGGGCCACCCATTCGAGGCGGCCGGACTGGGGCAGGTCGGCGTGGGCGACGATCACCCGCCCGGCCCCGGCGGCCGCCAGCCGGGCCACGCCCGCTTCCACCGCCCGGTTGAGTCCCCGCTCGGGCTCCCAGATGACCAGGGCGCCCAGGTCGCGGGCCCAGGCGGCCACGTCGGCGTCGTCGCACACCACCGCGGTGGGGAGGGGGGCGGCGGCGGTCACCACGTGGGTGGCCATGGCCCGGGCCAGCTCGGCCCGGTGCACCGGGTCGAGGGCCGGCGCCAGCCGCAGCTTCGCCTCCCCGAACGCCTTGACCGGCAACAGGACCGCCACCGGCCCGAACCCGGCGAGAGCCTTGCTCATTGAAGAACTTGCAGGACCTTGGACACCGGCTCCTGGCGAAGGAGCTGGCGAACGCGCACGAGGGCTTCTCGTACCTCGTGCGAGGCCAGGGCCGTGGCCATGTCGTCGAGCGACGTCCAGCGGGAGATGGCGGCGCCCTCGATCAGGCCACCGGCGTTGGGCTCGATGCTGACGGTCAGCTCGAGGCCGATGCAGCCGGCACAGCGGGAGAACGCGGGCACCACGTCGTCCACGAACAGCCGCCGGATTTCCTCCACGTCGGCCGGGTCCACTGCGCTCTGGTACAGGCGGAGGTACTGGCTCATTCACGGCCTCCAGGTGCTCTTGGTGAACATGGCGGCCAGGTCGGGGTTGCTCGACAGCGCCATGCGCCGGCGGTCGAGCACCCCCGCCACCCGCTCGCCCGTGCCTGGGTACTTCAGCGTCACCCGGACCTCGTCCTGGGTGACCTCCAGCACGTTGTAGGACGGCCGGGTGTAGCCCCGGACTCGATGCGAGGAGACGGTGCCGGACGTCACGAGCAGCACGTGGTCGAGCAGCCACACGTGGGGCACGTGCTTGTGTCCCGACAGCACCATGTCGACCTTGAGCTCGGCCAGGAGGGCGAGCACGTCGCCCGCGTCCCAGACCGTGTTGCGCTCCCGGCCGGTGCCCGGCACGGGGACGAGGTGGTGGTGGAGCACGAAGATCTTGAAGTCGGCCTCGGCGGCGAACTGGTCGCGGATCCACCGGTACCGCTCCCGGCCCACCTCGCCCTCGGCCAGGTCGGGCTTGGACGAGTCGATGGCCACGACCTGGACCCGGAACGGACCTGATCCCCCGCTGCTCGCGCCGTTCAGGCTGGGCAGGGTGAGGGACAGGACACGGTCGCCCTTGTCGGCGACGTCGCCCACGCCGAAGGTGTCACGGAAGTGGAGGTAGCCGACGTTCTTGGAGTCGTGGTTGCCGGGGATGACGAGGACGGTGAACCCGCTCTGGAACAGGGGATCGAGGAACCGCTGGGCGGTGCGGAACTCGCCGGCGTAGCCCTCGGCGGTCAGATCGCCCCCGATCACCACCAGGTCGGGGTTGAGGGCGATCGTCTCGTTGACCGCCGTCTCCAGCAGTCCGGCGTCGAAGTAGGGCGAACCGCAGTGGAGGTCCGACAGCTGGGCGACCACGAACTCTTCTCGTGCCATCCTGCCAGCGAGTGTACGGGAGCCCGCAGGTAGGGTTCCTCTCCGTGCCGGCCCGGCCCTTGACGACCAGGAGCAAGGTCTGCGTGCTCGGGGCGGGCTCGTGGGGCACGGCCATGGCCGCCATGTGCGCCCAGAAGGTGCCCACCACGCTCTGGGCCCGCCGGCCCGAGCTGGCGTCGGCCATCCAGCAGCTGGGGCGCAACGCCGACTACCTGCCCGAGGTGGTGCTCCCGCCCGGCCTGCGGGCGACGTCGTCCCTCGCCGAGGCGGTCGAGGCGGCCGAGGTGGTGGTCATGGCCGTGCCGTCCCACGGCTTCCGGTCCGTGCTCACCCAGGCCGCCCCCCACCTGCCCCCGGGCGTTCCCGTGGTCAGCCTGACCAAGGGGGTGGAGCAGGGCAGCCTGGACCGGATGACCGAGATCATCGCCGAGGTGGCCGGCGACCGTCCCTACGGGGTGCTCACCGGGCCGAACCTGGTGGGGGAGATCGTGGCCGGGTACCCCACCGCCAGCGTCGTCGCCGCCACCGACCCCGGGGTGGCCGATGACCTGCAACGGCTGTTCAGCACCGGTACCTTCCGCGTCTACACCAACCCCGACGTCGTCGGCTGCGAGCTGGGCGGGGCGCTCAAGAACGTGGTGGCCATCGCCGCCGGCGTGTCCGACGGGATGGGCTTCGGCGACAACACCAGGGCCGCCCTCATCACCCGGGGGGTGGCCGAGCTGACCCGGCTCGGTGTGGCCCTGGGCGGCCAGCCCCTGACCTTCGGCGGGCTCACCGGGATGGGCGACCTGGTCGCCACCTGCTGCAGCCGGCGCAGCCGGAACCGCTGGGTGGGGGAGGAGGTGGCCCGGGGCCGGCCACTGGCCGAGATCACCGGCGGCACCCGCATGGTGGCCGAGGGGGTGCGCACCTCGGCCGCAGTGGTGGCCCTGGCCGCCCGTGTAGGCGTGGAGATGCCCATCGCCGACCAGGTGGTCGCCGTCCTCCACGGCGTCACCCCGCCCTCGGAAGTGGTGGCCGCCCTCATGGGCCGGATGATGAAACCGGAGCTCCACGGCCTGGGCTGAGCCCCAAGCACCCGGTTCGCAGCCCCCTCTCAGGCGCGTCCCAGGTGGGGAGTCCATCGTGCCCGTCATGCAACCGAGTGCTCTTCGGGTCCCGACCGTCGTACTCTTTTGCGAATGACCGATCCTGTCGCCGCCTCCGCCAACGCCGCCCAGCTCGAGCAAGCGCTGTTCGAGGTCAAGAAGGTCATCGTCGGCCACGACCGGATCATCGAGCGCCTCGTCGTCTGCCTGCTGGCCAGGGGTCACTGCCTGCTCGAGGGAGTGCCGGGCCTGGCCAAGACGCTGGCCGTGGAGACCCTGGCCGAGGTGGTCGGCGGCACGTTCGTCCGGCTCCAGTTCACGCCCGACCTCATCCCCTCCGACCTGGTGGGCACCCGGATCTACCGCCAGTCCAGCGAGACGTTCGACGTGCAGCTGGGGCCGGTCTTCGCCAACTTCGTGCTGGCCGACGAGATCAACCGGGCGCCGGCCAAGGTCCAGTCGGCCTTGCTGGAGGTGATGGCCGAGCGCCAGGTGTCCCTGGGCGGGCAGACGTTCAAGGTGCCCATCCCGTTCCTGGTCCTCGCCACCCAGAACCCGATCGAGTCCGAGGGCGTCTACCCGCTGCCGGAGGCCCAGCGCGACCGGTTCCTCATGAAGGTCCTCGTCACCTATCCCGATCGCGACGAGGAGGTGGAGATCGTCCAGCGCATGGCCGTACACCCCCCGCACGCCAACCGGGTGCTATCGCGGGAGGATCTGACCCGCCTGCAGGACGCGGCCGACGCCGTCTTCGCCCACCGGGCGGTGGTCGACTACGCCGTCCGGCTGGTCCAGGCCACCCGCAACCCGGTCGAGCACGGCCTGGGCGAGATCGCGGCGTCGATCGACTACGGGGCCAGCCCCCGGGCCAGCCTCGGCCTGGTCGCCGGCGCCCGGGCCCTCGCCCTGCTCCGCGGCCGGGACTACGTGCTGCCCCAGGACATCGTCGACGTCGCCCCCGACGTCCTCCGCCACCGCCTGGTCCTGTCCTACGAGGCGCTGGCCGACGGCGTGTCGGTCGAGGATCTCATCCCGCGGATCCTCGCCACCGTCCCGGCACCCCGGCTGGCCCCCAGCCAGGACACGACCGCGGTCGGGTCCGCCGACGTGCCGGCTGGGCTGTCTGGCGGCTCGACGCCGACCCAGCGGAGCGCGTGAACCTGCTTCCGTCGGTCGGCGAGAGGCGGCCGGAGGAGGTCCTGCGCCGCCTCCAGCTCACCATCACCCGGCGGCTCGACGGGCTCCTCCAGGGGGACTACCAGGCCATCCTTCCGGGCCTGGGCAGCGAGCCCGGTGACAGCCGGGAGTACCAGGAGGGCGACGACGTCCGCCGCATGGACTGGAGCGTCACCGCCCGCACCACCGTCCCCCACGTGCGCGACCCGGTGGCCGACCGGGAGCTGGAGGCGTGGGCCATCGTCGACTGCTCGGCCAGCCTCGACTTCGGCACCGCCAGCTGCGAGAAGCGTGACCTGGCCCTGGCCGCCACTGCCGCCGTCGGCTTCATGACCACCCGGACGGGCAACCGCTTCGGCGCCCTCATCGTGCGGCCCGACGGGGTTCGCCGCATCCCCGCCCGCCCCGGCCGCCAGCCGCTCATGGCCCTGCTGCACAAGCTGGCCACCCAGGAGCGGGTCGACGGGGCCGGCGCCACCGACCTGGGCGCGGCCATCCAGACCCACCTGACCGCCCGTCGCCGGCGGGGCCTGGCCTTGGTGGTGTCGGACTTCCTCTCGCCCCCCGGCTGGGAGCGGCCGCTCACCGGCCTGGTGGCCCGTCACCAGGTGCTGGCCGTCGAGGTCGTCGACCCCCGCGAGCTGGAGCTGCCCAACGTCGGCTACCTGACCCTGGTCGACCCCGAGACCGGCCGGCGCATGGAGATCCAGACGGCCAAGGCCGGGCTGCGCCAGCGCTACGCCGAGGCCGCCGCCGCCCAGCGGGCCGAGATCGCCGGGGCCATCCGCCGCAGCGGGGCCCAGCACCTGGTGCTGCGCACCGACCGCGACTGGTTGCGGGACGTCGTCGACTTCGTCCTTTCCGCCCGCCGCCACCGCAGCGGCCTGCAGGGAGCCACCCGCTGATGATCCTCGCCCTCACCTTCCTGTCGAGGGGCCGCCTCTGGCTCCTCCTGGTCGTCGCCGCCCTCATCGCCGCCTACGTGGTCATGCAGCTGCGCCGCAAGGACTACGCGGTCCGGTTCACCAACCTGGCCCTGCTCGACTCCATCGCCCCCAAGCGCCCGGGGTGGCGCCGGCACCTGCCCGCCGCCGCCTTCCTCCTGGCCATGGTGGCCCTGGTCACCGCCTTCGCCCGCCCGGCCCGGCCGGTCAAGGTGCCGCGGGAGCGGGCCACGGTGGTGATGGCCATCGACGTCTCCCTGTCCATGGAGGCCACCGACGTCGAGCCGAACCGGCTGGTGGCGGCCCAGGAGGCGGCCAAGGAGTTCGTCGACCTGGTGCCCAGCCGCCTCAACCTCGGCCTGGTCGCCTTCTCGGGCGTGGCCCAGGTGCTGGTGTCGCCCACCACCGACCACGCCCTGCTCAAGCGCAGCATCGACACCCTCCAGCTCGGCCCCCGCACCGCGGTCGGCGAGGCCATCTTCGCCAGCCTGGGCAGCATCGCCTCGGTCCCCTCCGAGCCCGGCCAGGCGCCGGCGCCGGGGCGCATCGTCCTCATGTCCGATGGTGAGACCACCGTGGGCCGGCCCAACGAGCTGGCCGCCCGGGCCGCCCTCGATGCCGAGGTCCAGATCTCCACCATCGCCTTCGGCACCGACGACGGGTACGTCACCGTCGAGGGCCGCAACCTCCCCGTGCCCGTGAACCGCGACGCCCTGGCCCAGATCGCCGACATCACCCGTGGCCGGGCCTTTGAGGCGGCCACCGCCGGGGAGCTGCGCCGGGTCTACGCCGACATCGGCAGCTCCATCGGGTTCCGCACCGAGGAGCGGGAGGTCACGTCGTGGGTCGTCGGCCTGGCCCTGGCCTTCGCCCTGGCCGCGGCGGCCGGCTCCCTGGTCTGGTCGCCCCGCCTGCCCTGAGCCCACAGCCGGTTAGGTTGGCTGGCGTGCGGATCGCCTTCGGAACCGACGAGCGGACACACTTGAGCGACGAGGTGGCGGCCGCCCTGGAAGGGGCCGGCCACGAGGTCGTCGTGCGGCTGGAGGACGAGCCCTGGCCCGACGTCGGCCGGCGGGTGGGCGAGGCGGTGGCCTCCGGCCAGGCCGACCGGGGCGTGATCTGCTGCTGGACGGGGACCGGCGTGTCGATCGCCGCCAACAAGGTCCCGGGAGTGCGAGCCGCCCTGTGCACCGACGCCGACACAGCCCGGGGCGCCCGCCGCTGGAACGACGCCAACGTGCTGGCCATGGGGCTGCGCCTGACGTCGCCCACCCTCGCCCGGGAGATGCTCGACGCCTTCCTGACCACCGACCCCGAGGCCGAGGAGGCGGCGAACATAGCCAAGGTCACCGATGGGTAAAACGGCGATGAGGGGCCCGGTACTGCAAGCTGGGGAGTCCGCGCGGCGCGAGCGGGCGCCAGCGCCGGGCCCCCGAACCGTTCCCAGCCTGGCCCGGGAGCGGGCGCTGTGGGCCGACGGGCACGAGGTGGTGGTCGGTGTCGACGAGGTCGGCCGCGGGTCGTGGGCCGGTCCCATCTCGGTGGGGGCCGCCGTCCTGCCCCCAGACCGCCGGGTCTACAAGGTCCGCGACTCGAAGATGCTCACCGAGGCCGAACGGGAGCGGCTCTTCCCCCGGCTCACGTCGTGGTGCGCGGCGTGGGCCGTCGGCCACGCCAGCCAGCAGGAGTGCGACGACCTGGGCATGTCCGCGGCGCAGAAGCTGGCCGCCAGCCGGGCCATCGAGGCCCTGGGTGTGGTGCCCGACGCGGTCCTCGTGGACGGCTTGTGGAACTTCGTGGGCACCGGCAACGTCAACCGCATCGTGAAGGGCGACGCCTCCTGCCTCTCGATCGCCACCGCCTCGATCCTGGCCAAGGTGACCCGGGACCGGATCATGCGGGCCGAGGCCGAGCACTTCCCGGCCTACGACTTCGACCTCAACAAGGGCTATCCGTGCCCCCGCCACAAGGCGGCCCTCGCCGCGTTCGGGCCGACGTCGATCCACCGGCGGGCGTGGGTCTTCATGGACAACCTCCCGTGGGGCGGGGTCCAGCGTTTCGTGCGCGACCTGCAACCGACCCTATGGTGAGCCTGTGACCCGCACCGACGCCCTGATCCTGCGGACCGCAGCCGCCTGGACGATCTACATCTGGGTGACCCGGATATGGAACATCGTCCGGGACGATCACTCGACCGCCTTCAAGGTCGTCCACTCGTTGCTGGCCCTGGTGTCGGTCGCCTTCGCCATCGCCCTCCTCGGCGTGGCCTCGAGGAACCGCAGACGAGCCCGCGACAAGGTCGAGACGCACTCCTAGGGCACATCACCAGCGCCGGGTTCGCGTCCGGCGACCGGTTCGTGGTGGGGACATGGCAGGCGTCGCCCGTGGGCCGGCTGGACGACCTCATGTGGGCCCGGCCCGACGGCCGGCGGCTGTTGGTGGCGGCCACGCATGAGGGTGCCGACTACGTGTCCGGCGTCTACGGCTTCGACGAGGTGGTGGTCGGACCGCTGCGGGTCCGGTTGGCCGGGCGGTCCCTGGACCTCTTCGCCCCCGGGCTCGGCCTGGAGCTCCACCTCACCGCAGGCTGGGCCGTCTCGCTGCCCTCGCCCCGCCCCCCCTGGTTCACCCGGTGGGTCGAGGGCCCCATCGCCCGCCTGCTCCTCGGCGTGCACACCTACGGGGTGAGCCCGAGCGGGGTGCAGGAGTGGTACCGGGCGGTGTCGTTCCGGCCCATCGTGGCGGGATGGGCGTCGCTCGGCGGCCGGGACCTCGGCCGCCTCGGGCCGATCGACCCTCCGGCCGGGTTCGGGTTCAGCGAGCCGCCCCGCGTCCCGTCGATGGTGGCTGTGCGTCCCCTGCTGGAACGACGGATCACCTCCCGACCGTCAGGTCCAGGGCCAGGGTGAGGCACCGGCACCCCCCACCGGCCTTGAGGAACTCGCCGACGCCCACCACGGCCACGTCGAACCCCCATGCCTCGAGCTGGCGGCCGACCCGGGGCGGGCACGAGGGCATGACCACCGTGGAGCCCACCACCACCGAGTTGGCGCAGAAGGCCAGCACCTCGTCCTCGTCGAGGGCGAACGGGTCGGGGACCACGGCTTCGACCACCTTGCGGCCGTAGGCGTCCCACGCCTGCGGGGCCACGAGGGCCCGGCGGTCGTCGAGGGGGCAGAAGGTCAGGTCGAGGTGGTAGAGGCGGTCGTCGACCAGCTCGATCGGGCGCACCGGCGCGCCCAGCAGGGTCGACAGCGGGCCGTGGGCCGCGGCGTCGGAGCGGGTCTTGTAGCCGGCCAGGAACAGGTTCCGAAAGGGCAGGGCGTCACCCGCCCCCTCGTGGGCCACGCCCTCCGGCAGCCAGGCCACCTCGAACCCGTGCTCGGTGAACCAGGCGACGTCGACGTCGACCTCGGGTTGGCGGTACGGGTGCCGGAAGCGGCTGGGGACGTACCGGCCGTCGTTCACGGTGCCGGCGTTGGCGGTGAAGACCAGGTCGGGGAGGCCGGGGTGGGGCTCGAGCAGCTCGACCTCGGCCCCGGCCTCGGTGAGGGTGGCCACCAGCTCGCCCCACTGGTCGCGGGCCCGGTCGAGGTCGACGGCGACCTCCCGGTGCATCCACGGGTTGATCTCGTAGAGGACGCCGAAGTGCTCGGGCGGGCACATGAGGAAGCGCCGCCCCCACGGCAGGGGGGTCAAGGAACGAGGTGCCGGGCGAGCGTCGACAGGAAGAGGCCGACGTCGGTGACGATGCCCAGGGCCTGGTGGCTGCCCCTGTCGGCCAGCTTGGTGACCACGGCCTGGTTGATGTCGACGCAGTACGTCTCCACCCCCGCGGGCAGGAGGTTCCCGGTGGCGATGGCGTGGAGGGTCGAGGCCAGCATGAGGGCGACGGCCACGCCCGGCAGCTCGGCCCGCATGGCGTCGGCCGCTTCCACCACGTCGGTGTAGACGTCGGGGAGGGGGCCGTCGTC
>JBOGIE010000102.1:0-9225 GCA_050742435.1 Acidimicrobiales bacterium
ACGTCGAACCCCTCGTAGCGGAGCGCCATGCTCACCAGCTCGGTGATGTTGGGCTCGTCGTCGACGACCAGGATGCGGGCTTTGCCGGCCTCGGGCGCAGCAGTCACGGCGCCCATTGTCGCTGGTCGGGCTGGGAACCGCCTGTGAACGGGCTGTGGCCCGGCTGTCCCGGCTGTCCCCGGCCCGGCCCCCGAGGTCAGGCCTTGTGCTTCTGCTCGGACCCCTGCTGGTCCCCGTTGCCCCCGGACATCTTCATGAACGAGAACTTCCCGTCCGGCTCGAGCACGGCGAGGTCGACGTCGGCCAGGTCGGTGATGCCCTGGTTGCGCGCCTCCTCCCGCACCTCGTCCAGGGTGAGCCGCTCGATCTTGAGCACGTCGTCCAGGGGCCGCCCGTCGCGGACGACGATGACCGGCACCCCCTCCAGCGCGGTCTGGGCGCCCTTGAACCGCCACGTCAGGTAGGCGAAGACCAGGATCCACAAGGCCAGGGTGCCCACGGCCAGGACCGCCCCGGTCAGCGACATGTCCTCCTGGGTGGCACCCTGCTGGATGAGGTCGCCCATGGTGACGAGCAGGATGAGCTCGAAGGCCGTCATCTCCGACAGCTCCCGCTTGCCCACCCCCCGGGTCACCGCCCAGAGGAAGAAGTAGATGACCGTGGCCCGGACGATGATCTCCATCAGGGCATCACGAACGTGGAGAAGTCGACCTCGACCACCGCCGAGCCGGTGGGGCCGGACAGGACCTCGACCCGGCCCTTGACCGTCTCCCACTGCACGCCCGGCTCGATGCGGGCGTCGAGCGATACCTCGATCGTGTCCGCCTCCGAGGGAGCGAACTGCCAGACGGTGCGCACGCCGTCGTCGGTCTCCTCGACCGGCGTGGGGCTGAAGCCGTTCTCGTCGAAGGCGTCGAAGTAGCTCGACGTGACGGCCAGGGTGAGCCCCTCGGGGAACCCGCCCGGGCGGCTGATCTCGACCGACCACGGCGTGGCCAGGCCGGGGCGGGAGACGCTGGCGTAGCGGACCGTCACCTCGTAGCCGCCGCCGCTGGCCGAGGCGGTCCGGGTCCGCACCCCGTAGAAGCCCAGGGCGCCGAGGGCCAGGAAGGCGGCCAGGAGGGTGACGAAGATCCGCCGGCCCATGCGGGCCCGGGTGAGGGTGGAGATGTCGGGCGGATCGGGCTCTGTGGGGATGCTCCGGCGGGGCTCCTCGGGCACGGGCCAGAAGCTACCGACGCCACCCGCACAACGGGTGGACCCCGCGGGAAGGCGAACCGGTGACACTGGCGGGGGCAGGGACCCCCATCGGTGTCACCGGTTCACGTCCGGCCTGACTCAGGCCATGTACTTCTCCTCGAGCGCCGCGCACACCGTCTGGGTGATGGCCCCTGTCACCAGGTAGGGGTCGCAGTTGGCGTTGGGGCGCCGGTCCTCGATGTAGCCGCACTTGTCCACCTCGACCTGCCAGGGGATGCGCACCGAGGCGCCGCGGTTGGACACGCCGTAGCTGAACTCGTTCCACGGGGCGGTCTCGTGCAGGCCGGTCAGCCGGCCCTCGATGCCGAAGCCGTACTGGTGGATGTGCTCCATGTACCTCTCGCCCAGGGCCTCGCAGGCGGCGATGACCGGGTCGTAGCCCTCGCGCATGGCCTTGGTGGAGAAGTTGGTGTGGGCGCCGGCACCGTTCCAGTCGCCCTTGACCGGCTTGGGGTCGAGGGTGGCGGAGATGTTGAAGTCCTCGGCCACGCGGTAGAGCAGCCAGCGGGCCACCCACAGGTGGTCGGACACCTCGAGCGGGGAGCCGGGGCCGATCTGGAACTCCCACTGGCCGGGCATGACCTCGGCGTTGATGCCCGAGAACTTCAGGCCGGCGTCGAGGCAGGCCTGCATGTGCTTCTCGACCGCCGGCCGGCCGAAGATCTCGTCGGCGCCGACGCCGCAGTAGTAGCCGCCCTGGGGCGCCGGGAAGCCCCACTCGGGGAAGCCGAGGGGACGGCTGCCGCTGAAGAACGTGTACTCCTGCTCGATGCCGAACCACGGCTCCTGGTCGCCGTACCGCTCGACGATCTCCCGCAGCTTGGCCCGGGTGTTGGTGGGGTGCGGGGTCATGTCGGTGTCCAGGACCTCGCACAGGACGAGCACGTCGTCGCCCCCCCGCACGGGGTCGGGGCAGGAGAACACCGGCTGCAGGACGCAGTCGGACGCGCTGCCCGGCGCCTGGTTGGTGGACGAGCCGTCGAAGCCCCAGATGGGCAGCTCGGCGCCGTCGGCCAGGATCTTGGTCTTGGACCGCAGCTTGGCCGTCGGCTCGGTGCCGTCGATCCAGATGTACTCAGCTTTGAAGGGCACGTAACTCCTCGCGGTTGCCGTCGGGCGCCGAACTCCAGCCGGCCCGACCAGTCGGACCCCCATAGTGAGCCAAACGGTCGTTGCCGGACAAAGTCCGCATTGTGAACGCTCGGTGAACCGGCCGCCCGGGCGGCGGGCCTCAGCTGGCGACGGTCCAGGTGGTGCCCGAGACCAGCAGCTCGCGCAGGTCGCCCGGGCCGCGCTGGGCCGACGCGGCCACGACCTGGCGGTTCACCAGCGCCCCGTAGTCCGGCCGCTCCACGGCCCGGAAGACGCCGATCGGCGTGGGCTCGAAGGGACCGCGGGCCAGGCGGGACAGCAGGAAGGCCAGCCCCGGCTCCGCCCGGTGCTCGTCGTGGACCAGGATGGCCTCGTCCCCTACGTCGGCCACCTTGACGATGTGGGCCTGGCCCTGCTTGTCGACGGTGACGCCCAGCTCGTTGTCCGGCCCGAAGCACACCGGCTGGCCGTGGACCAGCGGGATGAGCATCCGGCCCCGCACCTCGCGCGAGGTGACCTTCTCGAACGCGCCGTCGTTGAAGACGTTGCAGTTCTGGTAGATCTCCACGAAGCCCGAGCCCTGGTGCTCGTGGGCCCGGCGGAAGATCTCCATCATGTGGGCCCGGTCGAGGTCGTGGGTGCGGGCCACGAACGTGGCCTCGGCGCCCAGGGCCAGGCTGACCGGGTTGAACGGGTGGTCGACCGAGCCGAACGGGGTCGACTTGGTGACCTTGCCCTCCTCGCTGGTGGGGGAGTACTGCCCCTTGGTCAGGCCGTAGATCTGGTTGTTGAACAGCAGGACGGTGAGGTTGACGTTGCGGCGCAGGGCGTGGATCAGGTGGTTGCCGCCGATCGACAGGCCGTCGCCGTCGCCCGTGACCACCCAGACGTCGAGGTCGGGGCGGCTCACGGCCAGGCCGGTGGCGATGGGGAGGGCCCGGCCGTGGATGGAGTGCAGGCCGTAGGTGTTCATGTAGTACGGGAACCGGCTGGAGCAGCCGATGCCGGAGATGAACACCGTGCTCTCCCGCCGCAGGCCGAGCTGGGGCATCAGCATCTGCACGGCCGTGAGCACCGAGTAGTCGCCGCACCCGGGGCACCAGCGCACCTCCTGGTCGCTGGCCCAGTCCTTCTTGGTCGTGACGGGCACGGACACGTCGCTCATGGTGTCTCCTCGTCGCTGCGCCCGCCGGCTCGGCCGGCGGCTGCGCTCATGAGTCCTCCATCAGGGCGAGGACGGCAGCCTCGATCTCCGAGAACAGGAAGCGCTGGCCCTGGACCTTGGTGACGGCCCGGGCGTCGACCAGGCAGGCGGCGCGCACCATGGCCGTGAGCTGGCCCAGGTTCATCTCGGGGACGATCACCCTGCGGTAGCGGGCGAGGACGTCGCCCAGGTCGGCCGGGAACGGGTGCAGGTGGGTCAGGTGGGCCCGGGCCACCCGCTTGCCCCGGCGGCGCAGGCGTTCCACCGCGGCGCCGATGGGCCCGTAGGTCGACCCCCAGCCGAGGACCAGCACGTCGGCGTCGCCGGTGGGGTCGTCCAGGTCGACGGGCGGGATGTCGGCGGCGATGCCGGCCACCTTGTCGGCCCGCATCCGCACCATCAGCTCGTGGTTGGCCGGGTCGTAGGAGATGGCGCCGGTGCGGTCGGCCTTCTCCAGCCCACCAATGCGGTGCTCGAGGCCGGGCGTCCCGGGGACGGCCCACGGCCGGGCGAGCGTGGCCGTGTCACGCAGGTAGGGGAGGAACTCGGGCGAGCCGTCGCCGGCCGTCGAGTTCGGCATGCTGGCGTAGCTGACCGAGATGTCGGGCAATTGGGCCACGTCGGGCAGACGCCACGGTTCGGCGCTGTTGGCCAGGTAGCCGTCCGACAGCAGGATGACCGGGGTCCGGTACTTGAGGGCCAGGCGGGCCGCTTCGATGGCGGCGTAGAAGCAGTCGCCCGGCGTCTTGGGGGCGATGATCGGCACCGGTGCCTCGCCGTGGCGGCCGTACATGGCCATGAGCAGGTCGGACTGCTCGGTCTTGGTCGGCAGGCCGGTGGACGGCCCGCCCCGCTGGACGTCGATGACCACCAAGGGCAGCTCCAGGCTGATGCCCAGGCCGATGGTCTCGGCCTTGAGGTCCATGCCGGGGCCGCTGGTGGTGGTCACCCCCAGGTGCCCGCCGTAGGCCGCGCCCAGCGCTGCTCCCACCGCGGCGATCTCGTCCTCGGCCTGCATGGTGCGCACCCCGAAGTTCTGGCGCTTCGACAGCTCGTGGAGGATGTCGGACGCCGGCGTGATCGGGTACGACGCCAGGAAGACCGGCAGCTTGGCCAGCTGGCCGGCAGCGACCAGCCCCCACGCCAGGGCGGTGTTCCCGTTGATGTTGGTGTAGGTGCCCGACCGGAAGTGGGTGGGCTTGACCTCGAACGGCCCCCCGACCAGCTCGGCCGTCTCGCCGAAGTTGTAGCCGGCCTTGAACGCCAGGGTGTTGGCCGCCGCCACCTCGGGCACCTTGGCGAAGCGCTGCTCGATCCATTGCAGGGTCAGCTCGCCGGGGCGGCTGTACATCCAGGACAGCAGGCCGAGGGCGAAGAAGTTCTTGGCCCGCTCGGCGTCACGGCCCTTGGCCCCGCTCGGCTTGGCCGCCTCGATGGTGAGCGACGTCATCGGCACCTCGTAGACGGTGAACCCGCTCAGGGACCCGTCGGTGAGGGGGTTGGTGTCGTAGCCCGCCTTGGCCAGGCTGCGGTCGACGAAGGAGTCGACGTTCACGATGAGCGTGCTGCCCGCAGCCATGTCACCGAGGTTGGCCCGCAGGGCGGCGGGGTTCATGGCCACCAGCACGTTGGGGGCGTCGCCCGGGGTGAGGATGTCGTGGTCGGAGATGTGGATCTGGAACGCCGACACGCCGGCCAGGGTCCCGGCCGGGGCGCGGATCTCCGCCGGGTAGTCCGGCACGGTGACCAGGTCGTTGCCGAAGAGGGCGCTGGAGACCGAGAACCGGTCGCCGGTGAGCTGGATGCCGTCGCCGGAGTCGCCGGCGAAGCGGATGACCACCTTCTCCAGCTCGTGGATCGGCTGCCGCTGCGTGTCCGTCATGGCCGCTCCTCGGTTCCGGTTTCATCGTACGCCCGCCGATCGGCGTACCGGCGCACCGTGGCGCGGTCGTAGGCTCGTCGCCCGTGATCATCCATCCCTGCTACTCGCTCGAGACGTGGTGCATCCGGGAGACGACCCTCGACCTCGACGTGCTGGCCCAGGCCGAGTCGATCTTCGCCCTGGCCAACGGCCACCTCGGCCTGCGCGCGAACCTGGACGAGGGGGAGCCGTACGGTATCCCCGGCACCTACCTGAACGGCTTCCACGAGCTACGCCCCCTGCCCTACGCCGAGGGTGGCTACGGCTATCCCGAGTCCGGCCAGACCATGATCAACGTGACCAACGGCAAGCTGCTGCGGCTGCTGGTCGACGACGAGCCGTTCGACGTCCGCTACGGGCGCCTCGAGTCCCACGAGCGGATGCTCGACATGCGGGCCGGCACGCTCACCCGGGACGTGCACTGGGTGTCGCCCGCCGGCCAGGCGGCGCGCATCAGATCCGTCCGCATGGTGTCGTTCACCCAGCGGGCCGTGGCCGCCATCTGCTACGAGGTCGAGGCGGTGGGCGACCAGGCCCGTATCGTCGTCCAGTCCGAGCTGGTGGCCAACGAGCCCCAGCCCCTGCCCGACGACGACCCGCGGGTGGCGGCCGTGCTCACCTCGCCCCTGGTGTCCGAGGACCACGGGACGAGGGGCGACACCGCGGTCGAGCTGGCCCACCACACCGCGGCCAGCGGGCTGCGGATGGCCGCGGCCATGGACCACATCATCGAGGGCCCGCCCCTCACCCAGGTCACGGCCGAGTCCGACGAGGACACCGGGCGGGTCACGGTGACCACCGTGCTGGAGCCGGGCGAGCGTCTGCGCATCGTCAAGCTGGTGGCCTACGGCTGGTCGAGCCTGCGGTCGCGCCAGGCCCTGCGGGACCAGGTGGTGGCCGCCCTCACCGCCGCCCGCCTGACCGGCTGGGACGGCCTCCTGGCCCAGCAGCGGGACTACCTCGACGACTTCTGGGACCGGGCCGACGTGGAGGTCGAGGGCGACCCCGAGATCGAGCAGGCCGTCCGGTTCGCCCTCTTCCACGTCCTCCAGGCCGGCGCCCGGGCCGAGGGCCGGGCCATCCCCGCCAAGGGCCTCACCGGCTCCGGCTACGACGGTCACTCCTTCTGGGACAGCGAGTCGTTCGTCCTGCCCGTCCTCACCTACACCTTCCCCTCGGCCGCCGCCGACGCCCTGCGCTGGCGCCACAGCACCCTCCCCGTCGCCCGCCAGCGGGCCGAGACCCTCCGCTTCCACGGCGCCTCCTTCCCGTGGCGGACGATCGCCGGCGAGGAGTGCTCGGGATACTGGCCGGCGGGCACCGCCGCCTTCCACGTCAACGCCGACATCGCCGATGCCGTCGTCCGCTACGTCGACGCCACGGGCGACGAGGAGTTCGAGCAGGGCATCGGCCACGACCTGCTGGTGGAGACGGCCCGCCTGTGGTGCTCCCTGGGCCACCACGACCGGGACGGCGCCTTCCGCATCCCGGGTGTCACCGGCCCCGACGAGTACAGCGCCCTGGCCGACGACAACGTCTACACCAACCTCATGGCCCAGCAGAACCTGCACGCCGCGGCCGACGCGGCGGAGCGCCATCCCGAGGCGGCCGCCGCGCTCGACGTCCGCCCCGAGGAGGTCAAGGCCTGGCGCCTGGCCGCCGAGGCCATGTACGTCCCCTACGACGAGGTGCTCGGCGTCCACCCCCAGTCGGTCGGCTTCACCACGCACGAGGTGTGGGACTTCGACTCGACCCGCGCCGACGAGTACCCGCTCTTCCTCCACTTCTCCTACTTCGACCTGTACCGCAAGCAGGTGGTGAAGCAGTCCGACCTCATCCTGGCCATGCACCTGAGGCCCGGCGCCTTCACCGACGAGCAGAAGGCCCGCAACTTCGCCTACTACGAGGGCATCACGGTGCGGGACTCCTCACTGTCGGCCGCCACCCAGGCCGTCCTGGCCGCCGAGATCGGCCACCTCGAGCTGGCCTACCAGTACCTGGCCGAGACCAGCCTGGTCGACCTCCACAACCTGCACAACAACACCGGCAGCGGGCTGCACCTGGCCGCCCTGGCCGGCGGGTGGTCGGCGCTGGTCGCCGGCTTCGGGGGGTTCCGCGCCGCGGACGGTCGCCTGTCCTTCGCCCCCCGCCTGCCCTCGGCCATCAGCAGGCTCGTCTTCCGCCTCCGCTACCGCGACCGCTGCCTGCGGGTGGCCACCACCGCCGAGGAGGCGACCTACACCGTGATCTCCGGCGACCGGATCGACGTCCACCACCACGGCGAGCCGCTCACCCTCACCGCCGAGCCGGTCACCCGGCCGATCCCGGCAGCGCGGCCCCGGCCACTGCCCACCCAGCCCCCCGGCCGCAAGCCCGCGGCCCCCCACGCCACGGGCGACGAGTAGGCGGCCTATCGGTCGTCGGCGCCCCGGGTCAGCTCGGAGAACGACTCGAGCGCGGTCCCCATCTGCTGGGCGCTGCGCAGGATGGCCTGGGTGAACTCCCGCAGCGTGTCGTCCGGGAGCTGCCCGATCCCTTCGGCCAGCATCTCGGCGAACCCGCTGACGACGGTCAGGTGGTTGCCCATTTCGTGGGCCAGCTTCACCAGGTCGTTCGCCGGAGACCCGTCGAGGGGCTTTTCGGACACGCTGGGACGGTAGCGAGGATCCGGGTCAGGAGGGCGAGCTCACGCGCCCCCAGGTGGCCGAGGGCCTGGGCGGCGCCGATCCCGACCTCGACCCGGACGGCCAGCGTGAGGGTGTTCCCGAACTGGGCAGGATTTGTTGGTCCCAGACCGGCAAATCTTGCCCGGTAGGGTCGAACTGTGGCCCCTAGCCCGGCTGCTCGACCCGGGCGCTGCCGCCGCCGCGCCGTACGGGCTCGGCCGCGGCCAGGACCCGGCCGGTGAGGAGGAACTCGATGCCGGTGGCCGCACCGATCTCGGGCGTGACGGTAAAGACGTGACCCCGCGCCCGCAGGGCGGCCGCCTCGGGGGAGGCGATGAAGGCCGGTTCGGCGCTGGTGGCCGGCGTGTTGCGCTGGCTGGCCCGGGGGGCGGCGATGGCGGCGGGCAGGGACGAGCCCAGGTCGATGCGGTCGACCAGGATCTGCAGGACGGTCGTGATGATCATCGAGCCGCCCGGGGACCCCACGGCCAGGAACGGGCTGCCGTCCCGCAACACGATGGTGGGAGCCATCGAGCTGCGTGGCCGCTTGCCGCCCTCCACCCGGTTCGGGTGTGTGGTGGAGTCGAAGTTGAAGTCGGTCAGCTCGTTGTTGAGCAAGAACCCGTAGCCCGGGACGACCATGCCGTTGCCGCCCGTCGACTCGATGGTGAAGGTGTACGAGACCACGTTGCCGTGGCGGTCCGACACGCTCAGGTGGGTGGTGCTGCCGCTGCGCTCGATGGTGGCGGACGCCTGCCCTGCCGGCGCACCGCCGTCGAAGGGATATGGGTCACCGGGCGGCACCGGGCTGGTCGCCGCCCGGCCGGTGATGTTCGCCCGCCGTTGCGCGGCGAAGCCGTCCGAGAGCAGGCCGGTGAGGGGGACGTCGAAGAAGTCGGGGTCGGCCACGTAGGCGTTGCGGTCGGCGAAGGCGAAACGTGACGCCTCGAGGAAGAGGTGGAGGACCTCCTCCCGGCTCCGGCCGCGGAGGTCGAAGCCCTCCAGGATGTTGAGGGCCTCGCCGACGGTGGACCCCCCGCTGGACGGCGGGCCCATGCCGAAGACGTCGTAACCCCGGTACT
>JBOGIE010000103.1:0-9106 GCA_050742435.1 Acidimicrobiales bacterium
GCGGGGGCCCCGCTTCGGCGAGGAGGCGGGCGCGGTCCGAAGGACCCGGGTGCCCGCCGGGCCAGCGGCAGGACGGCGACGGCGGGGCAGGGGCCCCGCTTCGGCGAGGAGGCGGGCGCGGTCCGCAGGACCCGGGTGCCCGCCGGGAGGAAGCACTGTCTCACCTGACCGGTAGCCTCTGGACCCATGTTGTGTGGTCTGGACCTCGACGGCGTGCTGTGCGACATCGGCCCGAGCGTGGCCCGGCGCATCTCCGACCGGTTCGGCGTGGCCAGCCACCCGTCCACCTGGCGCAGCTACGACCTGCGCCTCCTGCGCCTGGGCGTCCCCGAGGACCGGCTGGGCGCCTTCCTCGACGATACGTTCGACGATCCCGCCCTCTACGCCGGCGCCCCGGTGTGCGACGGCGTGGCCACCGCCCTGGGCGAGCTGCGCCGGGCCGGGTGGCGCCTGGTCGGCATCACCGCCCGGCCCACCCACCTGGCCGGGGCCACCCAGGCCTGGCTGGCCCGTCACCGGCTGCCGGTCGACGAGGTGCATCACACGCCGGTGGGCACCAAGTCGGCGGTGGCCCGGCGGCTGGGCGCCGACGCCACCATCGAGGACAACCCCACCGAAGCCGAGCTGCTGGCCGACGTGTGCGACTCCTGGCTGCTCGACCGGCCCTACAACCGCTCGTCCCCGGTGGCGCGGGCCCGCCGCCTGGCGTCGTGGGACGACGCCGTCGGCCGGCTCTGCCAGCTGCGGCTGTTCGCCTGAGAGGGGGCGACCGTGGCCCACTTCGCCGTCACCGCTGTAGGTGCCGACCGCCCCGGCATCGTGGCCGCCGTCACCCGGGCCTTCGTCGAGCAGGGCGGCAACCTGGAGGACAGCTCGATGACCATCCTGCGCGGCCAGTTCGCCATGATGCTGGTCGTGGCCGTGCCCGACGGGGTCGGTGTCGACCAGCTCGAAGCCGCCCTGGCCGGTCCGGCGGCGGAGCTCGACCTGGTGGTCACCGTGCGGCCCGCGGCCGAGCCGTCCGCAGAGCTCGAAGACGCCGCCTCCTGGACCGTCTCCGTCTACGGCGCCGACCATCCCGGGATCGTGCACGGGGTGGCGTCGCTGCTGGCGTCCCGGTCGGTCAACATCGTCGACCTCAGCACCCGGGTGGTGGGCTCGGCCGAGCAGCCTCTGTACACCATGATCCTCGAGGTCACCCTCCCCCCGGGGGGCGACCCGCGCGAGCTCGAGCAGGCGCTGGAGGCCAAGGCCGGCGAGCTGGGGGTGACGTGCCGGCTGCATCCCTCCGAGGCCGACATCCTCTAGGCCGGGGTCGCTGATGGCGGTCCGGCCGGTCCTGGCCCTGCCCGACCCGTTCCTCCAGCGCCCCTCGGCCAAGGTGGGCGACGTCGACCACCGGGCGCTGGCCCTGGCCACCGACCTGCTCGACACCATGCGGGCCCGCCCGGCGTGTGTCGGCCTGGCCGCGCCCCAGATCGGGGTGGGGCTGCGGGCGTTCGTGGTCGACGTCACCGGCCACCGCAAGGCCCGCTCCTGCCATGGCGAGCTGGTGCTGTTCGATCCCGAGCTGGTCTCCGCCGCCGCGCCCGAGGTCGCCCGGGAGGGCTGCCTGAGCATCCCCGACCTCACGGGCGACGTGGCCCGGGCCACCGAGGTCGTCGTGCGGGGCACGGGGGTCGACGGGAGCGAGTGCATCGTGGAGGCCGACGCCTTCGAGGCCCGGGCCCTGCTGCACGAGCTCGACCACCTCGACGGGTTCCTGTTCCTCGACCGGGTTTCCTCCGCTCATGCGGTGTACCGGCGCAAGGTCTACCGGTAGATTGCAAGGGGCATGGGCTTTCCCAAGAAGTACCTGAACGACAGCGAGGAGATCATCCTCGACGTACGGCCCCACTGGTCCTTCCTCGTCCCGTCCACGCTCGCCCTCGTCGCCGCCCTGGCCCTGGCCATCTGGGTGTCGCAGGCCGTCGACTCGGACTGGGCCCTGTTCCCGGCCCTCGGCCTGGCCGTGGCCGCCCTGCTGTTCTTCCTGGTCCGCTACGCCCAGTGGCTCACCACCGACTTCGTGCTGACCACCGACCGGCTGATCTACCGCAAGGGCATCGTCTCTCGCACCGGTCGGGAGATCCCCCTGGAGCGGGTGAACGACGTCAGCTTCAACCAGAACCTGCTCCAGCGCATGATCGGCGCCGGCAACCTCCTAGTCGAGTCGGGGGGTGAGCGGGGCCAGTCGCACTTCCCCCACTTCGCCAGCCCCCAGGGCACCCAGAACGAGATCCACCGGGCCATCGAGGCCGCCGCCGCCCGCGACGCGGCCCGCATGTCCGGGCGCCGTGACCTGTCGCCCCTCGAGCAGCTGGAGAAGCTCGAGGAGCTGCGCCAGCGGGGCGTGATCTCCCAGGCCGAGTTCGAGGTGAAGAAGGCCAACCTGCTCGACCGCCTCTAGCCACTCCACCGAACCGGTGACACGTGGTGTCGCATATCGCACGAAATGTCACCGGTTCGGGCAGGCCTCACAGGACCGATCGGTCGCCGGCCCGCAGGGCGTCGGCCAGGCGGCGGTAGGCGCCGGCGGCGTCGCCGCCCATGGAGTCGAGGTCGCCCCATCGGCCGCCCCGGTCACGGTCCACGCCGTAGAGCCCGAACCGCGGCTGGTAGGAACCCCACTCGTAGCAGTCGGCCAGCGTCCAGTGGAAGTAGCCGGTGACCGGGATGCCCTCGTCGAGGGCGTCGACCATCACCTTGAGGTGGGCGCGCAGGGCGCGGGCCCGGTCCCACCCGTCCGACCGGGGCCAGGCCCGGCCCCGCGCCACGCGGTTGCACAGCCCGTTCTCGGAGATCTCGATGTCGAGCCCGGACCAGGCGTTGAGGCGCAGGTAGGTGAGCAGCCCCTCCGGCCGCACGGCCATGTCCCAGTGCCGGCCCACCGGCGCCCACGTGCGACCGCCGGCGGTGCGGTGCCCGGGGATGCGTAGGTGATCGGCGGCGACCGGGTCGTAGTAGTTGAGCGACACGAGGTCCAGCGGTCGGGGCGAGGGCCCGTCGTAGAGCGCGCCCAGGGCCCGGGGCAACGCCCGGTCCAATGGCACGATCGAGCCGGTCATCGCCCGGAGCACGTTGTCCCCCCGGGTGCCGCCGAGCTCGCCGTACTGCTCCGTACGGCGGGCGGCCAGCCAGTCCCGCAGGCTCTTCCGGTCGACGCCGACCGACCGGGCCAGCAGCACGTCGAGCAGCATGCGGTCGAGCTCGTACAGCGAGGAGGCGTGGTTGTCGGTCGACACCACCGCATCGGGCTGCCGCCGGTGAATGGCGTCGTAGGCCAGGACGTGGGCGGCGACGAGGTGGTCGAGCGACCGGACCAGGTCGCCGAAGGCGAGGAATCGCCCGGGGGGATGGGCGCCCAGGACGAACGCCTGGACGGCGTACCCGTTGATCTCGTTGATCGTCAGCCACCGGTCGCAGCCGTCGCCGAGGCGGTCGACGGCCGCCGCCACCCACGCCGCGAACCGCTCCGGGCTCCCCAGGCGCAGCCAGAAGTCGGGGCCCAGCCAGCGGGGATGGGTGAAGTGGTGGAGGCAGACGGTGGGGCGCAGGGCGCGCTGCCGGCAGGCGTCGAGGATGGCCCCGTACCGCTCGAACGCCGGCTCGTCGAACGCCCCCTCGGCCGGTTCGCACCGGGCCCACTCCACCGACAGGCGGAAGGCGTCGCAGCCGGCGGCCACCGCCCGGTCGAGGTGGTCCTCGTACCGGTCCCAGAACGACAGGGCGGCGCCGGAGGGTTCCACCCGGCCGGCCCGCTCCCAGTCCCGCCAGTCGTTGGCCGGCTCACCCGGCCCGTTCAGCCCGCCCTCGGTCTGGAAGGCGGAGGTGGCCACCCCGAAGCGGAACCCGTCGGGCAGGGCGACGGGCGGACGGGGGGCCGGGGGCACCGCCCCACGCTACGGCCGGTTGTGATCGGCGGCGGGCGCCTCCGGTAGCGTCGCCGGGCGATGGCGACGCTCGTGACCTTCCACGCCCACCCCGACGACGAGTCCATCGCCACGGGTGGGGTCATGGCCAAGGCGGCCGACGAGGGCCACCGCGTCGTCCTCGTGGTCGCCACCCGGGGGGAGCACGGGGAGGTGGCCGAGGGCTTCCTGACGCCCGGTGAGGAGCTGTGGCAGCGCCGGGTCGAGGAGACGTTGGCCTGCGCCGAGGTCCTGGGGGTGGCCCGGGTCGAGTTCCTGGGCTACGAGGATTCCGGGATGATGGGCACGCCCGAGAACGACCGCCCCGAGTCGTTCTGGCAGGCCGACGTGGAGCAGGCCGCGGCCCGGCTGGCCGCCATCCTCTCCGAGGAGCGGGCCGACGTCCTGACCATCTACGACGAGAACGGGCAGTACGGCCATCCCGACCACATCCAGGTCCACCGGGTCGGGCTGCGCGCCGCCGAGCTGGCCGGCACGCCCAAGGTCTACATGAACACCATCAACCGGGACTACATGCGCCGGGCGTTCGAGCACGCCCGGGAGGCCGACGCCGAGATGCCGGGCGACATCGACCCCCAGGAGTTCGAGGGGCTGGGCGTGAGCGAGGACCGGATCACGACCACCGTCGACGTCCGGCCCTGGCTGGCCCGCAAGCGAGCGGCCATGGCCGCCCACGCCAGCCAGATCTCCGAGACCTCGTTCTTCCTCGCCATGGCGCCCGAGCTGTTCGAGGGGGGCTTCGGCCAGGAGTGGTTCATCCTGTGCGGCGGGCCGCCGGGGCTGGTCGAGACCGACCTCTTCGACCCGCCGGGGTGAGCCTGTCCGGCGTCCACCAGACGTGGGCGTGGGTGGTCATCGTCGGCAACGGGGTGGCCGGGCTGTGGGCCCTGGCCGCGGCCCGCTGGCCGCAGTTCCGGGTCCCCGCCCTGTGGTGGTTCACCGCTGCCGCCCAGATCTCGATCTTCGTCGAGGTGGGGCTGGGCGCGGCGATGGTCCGCGGGCGCGAGGTGGAAGACCTCCAGTTCCACATGTTCTACGGCTTCCTGGCCATCGTCGCCGTCGGCATCCTGTACTCGTACCGCCAGCAACTGCGCGACCGCATCTACCTGCTCTACGGAGCCGGGGGCCTGTTCGTCATGGGCCTGGCCCTGCGGGCCCTCGAGCTGGGCCCCCGCTAGCCCGGGCGCTCCGAACTGGTGACGGTCAGCGGCGTGGGGGCGCGGCTGAGCGTCACCGGTTGGGTGTGCCTCAGAGGTGGACGACCGAGCAGGTGGTCGTGCGGGTGATCCCGTGGATGAGCTGGATCTTGTTGACCACCAGCCGGCCGAGGTCGTCCATGGAGTCGGCCTCGGCCAGGGCGATCACGTCGTAGTTGCCGGTGACGTTGTGGGCGGCGATCACCCCCTCGATCCCGCCCACCTCCTCGGCGACCTGAGCCGACTTCCCCACGTCGGTCTGGATCAGCACGTACGCCTGGGCGGCCACGGAATCCTCCTCACTCGTGCTCACAGTTTCGCCTGGTCGCGGCGCTCGCTCAATGGGACGACAGCCGCTTCTCGAGGGCGTTCAGCTCGTCGCGCAGTTCGACGGGCAGGCGCTCCCCGAGGTTGGCGTAGTGCTCCTCGATGGAGGGGATCTCGGCCCGCCACTCCTCGGCGTCGACCCGGAGCAGCTCGGCCATGTCGTCGGGGGCCACGTCGAGGCCCTCGGTGTCGATCCCGCCCTCGGCCGGGACCAGGCCCACGGGCGTCTCCACGGCGTCGGCCTTGCCTGCCACCCGGTCGAAGATCCAGGCCAGCACCCGGCTGTTCTCGCCGAACCCGGGCCACAGCCACTTGCCCTCGGGGCTCTTGCGGAACCAGTTCACGTAGTACAGGCGGGGCAGCTTCTTGGGGTCGGCGGAGGCGCCGATGTGGAGCCACTGGCCCAGGTAGTCGCCCATGTTGTAGCCGCAGAAGGGGAGCATGGCGAAGGGGTCGCGGCGCAGCTTGCCCACCGCGCCGGCCTGGGCCGCGGTGGTCTCCGAGGCCATGATCGAGCCCATGAAGACGCCCTGCTGCCAGCTGCGGGCCTCTTGCACCAGGGGGACGACCGACGAGCGGCGGCCGCCGAAGAGGATGGCGGAGATGGGCACGCCCTTGGGGTCCTCCCACTCGGGGGCGATGGTGGGGCACTGGGCGGCCGGGGCGGTGAAGCGGGCGTTGGGGTGGGCGGCCGGCCGGCCGGAGTCGGGCGTCCAGTCCTGGCGCTTCCAGTCGGTGAGGTGGGCCGGGAGCTCGTCGGTCATGTCCTCCCACCACACGTCACCGTCGTCGGTGAGGGCGGTGTTGGTGAACAGGCAGTTGGCCCGCAGCGTCTCCATGGCGTTGTGGTTGGTGTGGTGCGACGTGCCCGGGGCCACGCCGAAGAAGCCGGCCTCGGGGTTGATGGCCCACAGGCGGCCGTCGGCGCCGAACTTCATCCAGCAGATGTCGTCGCCGACCGTCTCCACCGTCCAGCCCGGGATGGTCGGGACGAGCATGGCCAGGTTGGTCTTGCCGCAGGCCGACGGGAAGGCGGCGGCCACGTACTTGGCATCGCCCTCGGGGTTGGTGAGCTTGAGGATCAGCATGTGCTCGGCCAGCCAGCCGTCGTCGCGGGCCATGGACGAGGCGATGCGCAGGGCGAAGCACTTCTTGCCCAGCAGGGCGTTGCCGCCGTAGCCCGACCCGTAGGACCAGATCGCCCGCTCCTCGGGGAAGTGGACGATGTACTTGTTCTCGGCGTCGCACGGCCACGGCACGTCGGCCTGGCCCGGCTCGAGCGGGGCGCCGACGGAGTGCAGGCAGGGGACGAACGCGCCGTCGGGCCCGAGGGTGTCGAGGACGGCCTGGCTCATGCGGGTCATGATCCGCATGTTCACGGCCACGTAGGCCGAGTCGGTGATCTCCACGCCGATGTGGGCGATTGGGGAGCCGATGGGGCCCATGCTGAAGGGGACGACGTACATGGTGCGGCCCCGCATCGAGCCCCGGAACAGCTCGGTGAGGGTCGCCTTCATCTCCGACGGTTCACGCCAGTTGTTGGTGGGACCGGCGTCGATCTCCTTGGCCGAGCAGATGAACGTGCGGTCCTCCACCCGAGCCACGTCGCCCGGGTCCGATGTGGCCCAGTAGCTGTTGGGCCGCAGGTCGTCGTTCAGCCGGGTCAGGGTGCCGGCGTCGACGAGCAGCTGGCAGAGACGGTCGTACTCCTCCTGGGACCCGTCGCACCACTCCACCCGGTCGGGTTGGCAAAGGGCCGCCACCTCCTCGACCCAGTCGAGCAGCCGCTGGTTGGTGGTCGGGGGAGAAGCCGTTGTCGTGGTCATTCCGTCCTTCCATCGGGTCGTGGAGGAAAGCCTGGGGTGCCCATGTCCACCTCGGATCCCAGCCGCAGCCGGGTGGCGCGACCGGCGTCGTCGAGGTCGAACACGACGCGCTGGCCCTGCCGGAGCATCCGGAAGACAGAGCCGTTGAGGGCATTGGGGGAGAGGTCGTACTCGGAACGGTCGAGGTCGCGCACCACCACGCCCTCCGCCGTCCCAGGGTCGTAGGACTTGATGACTCCCTGCAACGAACCTCCTGTACCGACCCTCGACCACTCCCGCCTAACCTTCTCTCACGACCATATCGGAGTTGACCCTCATCGAGCGGCTGCGCCACCGCCTGGCCGGCCCGCCGGGCCAGACGTGGGTGGGCGACGACGTGGCCGTCGTCCCCGGGCCCACCGGGCGACTGCTGCTGGCCGCCGACGCAGTCGTGTCCGGGGTGCACGCCGACCTCGACCTGGTCGGGCTGGACGACATGGGATGGAAGGCCCTGGTCGCCAACGTGAGCGACATCGCCGCCGTCGGCGGCACGCCCTGCTACGCCCTGGTGACGGTGGCCGGCCGCCTGCCCGAGATCGACTTCGACCTGCTCTACGACGGTCTCCAGCAGGCGTCGGAGGCCTACGGGTGCCCCGTGGTGGGGGGCGACCTCTCGAGTGCGCCGACACTGATCGTGTCGGTTGCGGTGGTGGGGGACGCGGGCGAGGCGGCGCCCGGGCCGGTGCTGCGGTCGGGCGCCTCCCCCGGCGACACCCTGTTCGTGACCGGACCGCTCGGATCTTCGGCCGCGGGGTTGGACCTGCTCCGGGCCGGCCGGGCCAGCGAGATGCCCGACCTGACCTTGGCCCACCGCCGGCCCCGTGCCCGGCTGGCCGAGGGGGCGGCGGCCCGGGCTGCGGGCGCCACGGCCATGATCGACGTGTCCGACGGGCTGGCCACCGACGTCCGCCACCTGGCCGACGCCTCTGGCGTGGGCGTGGTCCTCGACCGGGTGCCGGTCGCCATCGGAGTCAGCCGGGTGTCCGACGACCCGGAGGCGCTGGCCCTGGGTGGCGGTGAGGACTACGAGCTGGTGTTCACCGCGCCCGACCCCGCCCGGGTGGAGACCATCTTCGCCGAGCTCGGCCTGGGCAAGCCCCTCCGCATCGGCCGGTGCACCGCCGACCCGGCCGAGCGCCGTCTCCGCGACGCCGAGCTTCCCAAGCTGGGCTGGGAGCACCGGTGAGAGGCCTCGCCCCGGCAACCGGTGACACCTCGTGTCGCATGTCGCACCAGACGTCACCGGTTCGGTGTGGGGAGCACCGGTGAGGCGGGCCAGGCCGGTGGCCCTCACCATCGCCGGTTCCGACTCGGGTGGCGGGGCGGGGATCGAGGCCGACCTGAAGACGTTCGAAGCCCATGGGGTGTGGGGGACGGCGGCGCTCACCGCGGTCACGGCCCAGAACACCCTGGGGGTGCAGGCGGCCGAGGCCCTGTCGCCCGAGATCGTGCGGGCCCAGATCGCCTCGGTGGTGGCCGACCTGGGAGTCGACGCGGCCAAGACCGGCATGCTGGCCTCGGCCGAGGTGGTCGAGTCGGTGGCCCTCACCGTGGCCGAGCTGGGCGTGCGGCCGTTGGTGGTCGACCCGGTCATGGTGGCGTCCACCGGCGGGCGGCTTCTCGACCCGGATGCGGTCGACGCCCTGTGCGGCATGCTCCTGCCGCGGGCCGCGGTCCTCACGCCCAACCTGGCCGAGGCGGCCGTCCTGGTCGGGTTCGAGGTGGTCGACCGGGCCGGGATGGAGCG
>JBOGIE010000104.1:0-9047 GCA_050742435.1 Acidimicrobiales bacterium
CTGGAGGAGCCGGCCCGGGCAGCCATCGACTCGGGCACGCCGTTCCTCGGCATCTGCGTGGGCATGCAGCTGCTGTACGACGGCTCCCAGGAGGCTCCCGAGGTGAAGGGCATGGGCGTCCTGCCGGGGATGGTCCGCCTCCTGCCCGACGGGGTCAAGCGGCCGCAGATGCAGTGGAACCGGCTCGACCACCGGCCCACGCCGATGCTGGCCGGCCTGGACGACCCGGTGTGGATGTACTTCGTCCATTCCTACGCCCCCGAGCCGTCCGACGACGTGGTCGCCACCTGCGACTACGGGGCCCCGGTCGTCGCGGCCGTCGCCCGGGACAACCTGTGGGCCACCCAGTTCCACCCCGAGAAGTCGGGGACCGCCGGCCTCCGCCTCATGGCCAACTTCGTGTCGTGCTGCTCTACCCCGCGATCGACCTGAGGGGCGGCCGGGTGGTCCGGCTGTACCAGGGCGACTTCGACAAGGAGACGGCGTACGGCATGGACCCCGTGGCCGTGGCCCAGGGCTACGCCGCGGCCGGAGCGCAGTGGATCCACGTCGTCGACCTGGACGCCGCCCGCACCGGCACCCCGGAGAACCGGCCCGTGATCGCCGCCATCGCCGACGCCGTGGGCCCGACCGTCAAGGTGCAGGCCAGCGGGGGCGTGCGCGACCAGGCGTCGGCCGAGGAGCTGCTGGCCTGCGGGGCCGACCGGGTGGTGCTGGGCACGGCCGCGGTCGAGAACCCCGAGCTGGTGCGCGACCTGGCCGGTCACCACCAGGTGGCGGTGGGCCTCGACGTCCGCGGCCGGGAGGTGGCGGTCCGGGGCTGGACCGAGGGCTCGGGAGTCGACCTGTTCGACCTGCTGGCCCGCTACGACGACAGTGGGGTGGCGGCGGTGATCGTCACCGACATCAGCCGGGACAGCACCCTGGAGGGCCCGAACCTGGAGGGCCTGGCCGCCGTCCTGGACGCCACCGACGTCCCGGTCATCGCCTCGGGCGGGGTCGGTGCCCTGCCCGACCTGGAAGCCCTGGCCACGCTCGATGCGAGCGGCCGCACCCTCGAAGGGGCCATCGTGGGCAAGGCCCTCTACGAGGGGAAGTTCACCGTGGAGGAGGCGATCGCGGCATGCGGGCGGTGAGGGTGATCCCGTGCCTCGACGTGGATGGCGGCCGGGTGGTCAAGGGGGTGAACTTCGTCGACCTCCGCGACGCCGGCGACCCTGTCGAGCTGGCCGCCCGCTACGACGCCGAGGGGGCCGATGAACTGGTCTTCCTCGACATCACCGCCTCGTCCGACGCCCGCCAGACCATGGTCGACGTGGCCCGGAGAACGGCGGAGACCGTGTTCATCCCCTTCACCGTCGGGGGCGGCATCCGGAGCGTGGACGACGCCCGCGCCCTCCTGAGAGCGGGTGCCGACAAGGTCGGGGTGAACACCGCGGCCGTGGAAAGGCCCCAGCTGGTGGGCGAGCTCTCCGCCGAGTTCGGCGCCCAGTGCGTGGTGGTGGCCATCGACGCCGAAGCCTGGCCGAGCGGCCGAGAGCGGCGAGCATGGCGGGTGTACACCCACGGGGGGCGGACGCCCACGGATCTCGACGCGGTGGCGTGGGCCCAGGAGTGCGAGCGGCTGGGGGCGGGGGAGATCCTGCTGACCTCGATGGACCGGGACGGCACCCGCGGCGGCTACGACCTCTCCATGACCCGGGCGGTTTGCGACGCGGTCGGCATCCCGGTGATCGCCAGCGGCGGGGTGGGCAGCCTCGACCACCTGGCCGACGGGGCGCTGGAGGGCGGGGCCGACGCGGTGCTGGCCGCCTCGATCTTCCACTTCGCCGAGCACAGCGTCCGTCAGGCCAAGGAGCACCTCGCCGCCCGGGGGGTGCCCGTCCGACCAGCTTGACGGGTCAAACTACTGTCGGGTGTGGTGGCTGCGGAACCGAGGGTCCTCTCGATGGTGCTGGCCGGCGGGGAGGGGAAGCGCCTCTTCCCCCTCACCGCCGACCGGGCCAAGCCCGCCGTCCCGTTCGCCGGCCACTACCGGCTGATCGACTTCGCCCTCTCCAACCTGGCCAACGCCGGGTACCTGCGCATGGTCGTGCTCACCCAGTACAAGAGCCACAGCCTGGGCCAGCACCTGTCGCGGACGTGGCGGCTGTCGACCCTGCTCGACACCTACGTGACCATGGTCCCGGCCCAGATGCGCCACGGCCCGAGGTGGTTCGCGGGCTCGGCCGACGCCATCTTCCAGAACCTCAACCTCATCTACGACGACCGGCCCGACTACATCTGCGTGTTCGGCGCCGACCACATCTACCGCATGGACCCCCGCCAGATGGTCGAGGCCCACATCGCCTCGGGCGCGGGGGTGACGGTGGCCGGCATCCGGGTGCCGAAGTCCGAGGCCCCCGCCCTCGGGGTCATCGAGCCGGGTGTGGGCACCAAGATCGAGGCCTTCCACGAGAAGCCCGAGGACCCGCCCGGACTGCCCGACTCGCCCCACTGCGTGTTCGCCTCCATGGGCAACTACGTCTTCACCACCTCGACCCTGGTCGACGCCGCCACCGCCGACTCCCAGGACGAGGAGTCCCGCCACGACATCGGGGGCGACCTCATCCCGTACCTGGTCAAGGAGGGCGTGGCCCACGTCTACGACTTCAACACCAACGAGGTCCCCGGGGCCACCGAGCGCGACCGGGCCTACTGGCGCGACGTGGGGACCCTCGACACCTACTACGAGTCCCACCGCGACCTGGTGTCGGTCTATCCGGTGTTCAACCTGTACAACCGGCGCTGGCCGATCTACACGTCGGTGCCCCAGCTGCCGCCGGCCAAGTTCGTGCTGGAGGACGGCGGCCGCACCGGCCAGGCGTTCAACTCCCTGGTGAGCACGGGGGCGATCATCTCCGGCTCGACCGTGCGCAGCTCGGTGCTGTCGCCCGGGGTGATCGTCGACTCCCACGCCCTGGTGGAGGACTCCGTGCTGATGCACGACGTGGTGGTCGGGGAGGGGGCCATCGTCCGCCGGGCCATCCTGGACAAGCACGTGGTGGTGCCGCCCGGCGCCCGCATCGGCGTCGACCCCGAGGCCGACCGGCGCCGGTTCACGATGTCGCCCAACGGGGTCGCGGTGCTGGGGAAGGGCCAGACGGTTCCCCACCCTTGAGGGTCGCCGTCCTGACCCGGGAGTACCCGCCCGAGGTCTACGGGGGGGCCGGGGTCCACGTCACCCACCTGGTCGAGCAGCTGGCCTCGCTGGTCGACGTCGAGGTCCACTGCTTCGGCGCCGACCGCGAGCTGGCCGGGGTCACCGCCCACCGGCCGTGGCCGGCGCTGGCGAGCGGGCGGGCCGACGAGGCGGCCCTGGGCGTGATGTCCGTCGACCTGCTGCTGGCCGCCGCCGTCCGGGGCGCCGAGCTGGTCCACTCCCACACCTGGTACGCCAACCTCGGAGGACGGCTGGCCCAGCTCCTCCACGGCATCCCCCACGTCATGACCGCCCACAGCCTGGAGCCCATGCGGCCGTGGAAGCGGGAGCAGCTGGGCGGCGGCTACGCCCTCTCGCTGTTCTGCGAGCGGACGGCGGCCGAGGCGGCCGACGCCGTCGTGGCCGTGTCCGGGGGGATGCGGGCCGACATCCTGGCCACCTACCCGTCCGTCGACCCCGACCGGGTGGAGGTCATCCACAACGGGATCGACACCGAGGCGTGGCGGCCGGCGGACGTGGATCCCGCCGCCCTCCGCCGGCTGGGCATCGACCCGGACGTGCCATCGGTGGTGTTCGTGGGCCGGATCACCCGCCAGAAGGGGGTCGAACACGCCCTGGCCGCCGCCGAGTCGATCGACCCGCAGGCCCAGGTCGTCCTGTGCGCCGGCGCCCCGGACACCCCCGAGATCGGCGCCGAGATGCGGGAGCGGGCTGCCGCGGTGGCCGCCACCCGGGGACGGGTGGTGTGGATCGAGGACATGCTCCCCCGGGGCGACCTGGTCCAGATCCTCACCGCGGCCACGGTCTTCATGTGCCCGTCGGTCTACGAGCCCTTCGGCCTCACCAACCTCGAGGCCATGGCCTGTGAGACCGCGGTCGTGGCCAGCGACGTGGGCGGCATCCCCGAGATCGTGGTCGAGGGCCGGACGGGGATGCTCGTGCCCTACGTCGACGGCGACCCGGCCGGGTTCGCCACCGCCCTGGCCGCCCGGGTCAACGCGCTGCTGGGCGACCCCGACCGGGCCGTGGCCATGGGGCGGGCCGGCCGCCTGCGGGCCATCGAGCACTTCGGCTGGCCGGCGGTGGCGGCCCGGACGGTGCAGCTCTATGAGAAGGTCGTGTCATGAGCAGCAAGCAGCCGATCACCATGCTCAACGACCGGCTGCTGGTCCAGATCCCCCAGGCGGAGGGCGAGCGGGCCAGTCGGGGCGGCATCCTCATCCCGGCCACCGCCCAGGTCTCCAAGCGCCTGGCGTGGGCCGAGGTGGTCGCCATCGGGCCCCACGTCCGCAACGTGGAGATCGGCGACCGGGTGCTGTTCAACCCCGAGGACCGCTACGAGGTCGAGGTCCGGGGGGAGGACTACCTGATCCTCCGGGAGCGCGACATCCACGCCGTGGCGTCGGAGCGCATCGAGGGCGGAACAGGGCTGTACTTGTAGGCTGGGACGGTGCCGGTCGCCACTCCCATCTCCGCCCGCGACGAGGATCTCGCCAACGTCACCTTCAACGCCGAGGGCCTCGTGCCCGCCATCGTGCAGGAGCAGGGGACGGGCCAGGTGCTGATGATGGCGTGGATGAACGAGGCCTCCCTGCGCCGCACGCTCGAGACCGGCCGCACGTGGTTCTGGAGCCGGTCGCGGCAGGAGTACTGGTGCAAGGGCGAGACCTCGGGAGACCGCCAGTTCGTGCGCGAGGCGTTCTACGACTGCGACGGGGACACCCTGCTCCTCGTGGTCGAGCAGGAGGGGCGGGGGGCCTGCCACACCGGCGAGCGGAGCTGCTTCTATCGCAAGTTCGGTGCGTAGACCCACGAGGGCCGACTTCCACGCCCTCGCCGCCGGCCACACCGTGGTGCCGGTGTGGCGGGAGGTGGTGGCCGACCTCGAAACCCCCGTCTCGGCCTTCCTGAAGCTGGTCGGCCCCGACGGGAGCGGCTTCCTGCTCGAGTCGGTCGAGAACGGCGACACGTGGGGGCGGTTCTCGTTCGTGGGCCGTGACCCCTCGCTGGTGCTGGTGGCCCGGGGCGGGGCCATCGACGTGGACGGCCGGCTGCCGGCCGGCGTCCCCCTCGACCGGGGCGTCCTGGCCGCCCTGGAGGGCCTTCTGGCCGCCTGCCGGTCGCCCGCCCTGGCCGAGCTGCCCCCCCTGCACGGTGGCGTGGTCGGCTTTCTCGGCTACGACATCGTGCGCGAGGTCGAGCGCCTGCCCGCCGCTCCTCCCGACGACCTGGGACTGCCCGACGCCGTGCTCTCGGTGATCGGCCACCTGGCCGCCTTCGACCACTGGCGACAGCGGGTGTGGCTGATCGAGAACGTGGTGGTGAGCCCCGGCGCCACCGCGGCCGACCTCGACCTGGCCTACGACCTGGCGGCCGCCCGCCTCGACGCCTCGGCCGCCGACCTCGGCCGGCCGCTGGCGTACGCCCCGGCCGCGCCCCCCGACCCGTCCGACCCCCTGCCCGAGGTGCGGTCGACCGTCGGGTCCCGCGCCTACCGGGATGCGGTCGACGTGGCCAAGGAGCACATCCTCGCCGGCGACATCTTCCAGGTCGTGCTGTCCCAGCGCTTCGACCTCGACCTGGGCGCCGACCCCTTCGACGTCTACCGGGTCCTGCGCCAGGTCAACCCCAGCCCGTACATGTACTTCCTGCGCCACCCCGAGGTGACGGTCGTGGGGTCGTCGCCCGAGCCCATGGTCCAGCTCCGGGACGGCAAGGTGGTCTCCCGGCCCATCGCCGGCACCCGCCGCCGGGGGCGCACGGCCGAGGAGGACCGCCGGCTGGCCGGCGAGCTGGTCGAGCACCCCAAGGAGGTGGCCGAGCACATCATGCTCGTCGACCTGGCCCGCAACGACGTGGGGCGGGTGGTGCGCTTCGGCACCGAGACGGTCGACGAGCTCATGACCCTGGAGCGCTACAGCCACGTCATGCACCTGACCTCGCAGGTCTCCGGGGAGCTCAAGGCGGGCAAGGGGCCGATCGACGTCCTGCGGGCCACCCTGCCCGCGGGCACGGTGTCGGGCGCGCCCAAGGTCCGGGCCATGGAGATCATCGACTCGCTGGAGCCCACCAAGCGCGGGCCCTACGCCGGCGTGGTGGGCTACCTGGACTTCTCCGGCAACCTCGACACCGCCATCGCCATCCGCACCATGCTCGTGGCCGGCGACGGTCGGGCGTCGGTGCAGGCGGGCGCCGGGATCGTGGCCGACAGCGACCCCGCGGCCGAGGACGAGGAGTGCCGCAACAAGGCCGCCGCCCTCCTGGCCGCCGTCCCCGCGGCGCGCCGCATGCGCGCCGCCCCAGTGGAGGAGCCGGCTCCTGCCCCCTGACCTCACCGCCGACTACCGGGTCTTCCGCGACGCCGCCGGCGCCGTCGAGCTGCCCCGTGACTTCGTCCGGGCCGCCGGCCCCGACGTCAACCCGTTCCTCGAGGGCCAGCTGTCCCAGGAACTTGCCGGGCTGGGCGTCGGCCAGTCGAACTGGGCCCTGCTCCTGCAGCCCCAGGGCAAGGTGGTGGCCTTCCTGCGGGTGCTGCGGGTGGGCGACGAGGAGCTGGTCCTGGAGACCGACGCCGGCTTCGGCGACGCGGTGATCGAGCGCCTCACCCGGTTCAAGCTGCGGGTGAAGGCCGACCTGGAACCGCTCGCCTGGCGGTGCGTGGCCGTGCGCGGCCCCCGGTCGCACGAGGTCGTGCCCGATGGCGTGGTGGCCGACTGGCCCGGGCTGCCCGGATCGGATCTGGTGGGGGAGTCGGTGTCGGCGCCCGAGGGTGTGCCGTTGTGCTCGATGGAGGCGTACGAAGCGGTCCGGATCGAGGCCGGGATCCCGGTGATGGGCCGGGAGCTGGACGAGAACACCATTCCGGAGGAGGCGGGAGTGGTCCAGCGATCGGTGAGCTTCACCAAGGGCTGCTACACGGGCCAGGAGCTGGTGGCCCGCATCGACTCGCGGGGCGGCAACGTCGCCCGGCGCCTGCGGGGGGTGATCCTCGGGGAGGGCGCGGTGCCGGTCGGCGCCACGCTCGAGGCGGACGGCAAGGAGGCGGGCCGGATCACCAGCGTGGCGTGGTCGCCCGGCCTCGGGTCGACGGTGGCCCTGGCCTACGTCCGGCGCGCCGTCGAGCCACCGGCCGAGGTGGTCGTGACGTGGGACGGGGGGTGGGCGCCGGCCCGGGTCGAGGCACTGCCCCTGGTGCCCTGAGCGTGCGCCGCCCGGTCCTGGCGCTGGCCCTCCTCGCCCTGGTCGCCGCCGGCTGCAGCGGATCCGAACCGGAGGCGGCCGCCCCTCCGAGCACGGTCGAGGAGACCACCACCGTGGCGCCGTCGACCACGTCGTCCACCGTCCGCCCGACCACCACCACCGGGCCGCCCCGCACCACGACCACGACGCTCGTGACCATGGGCCCGGGCGACGCCAGCATCGGCGGCACGGTCTTCGGGCCGGCCGGTCCGGTCGACGGGGCCACGGTGCGGGTCGAGCGGCTGGTGGGCCGGGCGGTGGCCACCGCCGACGTCACCACGTCGGGCGGCGGCGCCTGGCACTTGGGATCGATCCTCGGGGGGTCCTACCGGGTGCGGGCGTTCAAGTCGCCGGAGCTGGCCCAGTCCAGGGTGGAGGCCTTCTTCCTGGCCGCCACCGAGCGCAGGACGATGGACTTCCGGCTGGTGGCGGCGGGCGGCGAACGCATCACCGCGGCCGTGAACCCCAACCCGCCCCGGGTCGACCAGCAGGCCACCGTCACCATCCAGGTCGGCGTCGGGACGGTGGACGACCAGGGCCGGGCCTCGCTCTCGCCCCGCCCAGGCGTGCCCGTGGCCCTGTCCTCCGGGGCGGGCATCGTGCTCGAGTCGAGCCCGCAGGCGGTCACCGACGCCACCGGTTCGGCGTCCTGGCTCATCCGGTGCGCGGCCGTCGGGGCCGACACCCTGCCGCTGACGGTGGGCACCGGCGTCACCAACGTCAAGATCCCGGCCTGCGCCGCGCCCGGCAGCGGGCCGCCCACGACCCGGCGGAGCTAGGCCCCGGCCGCCGCCGCCACCTGCCAGGGGCGGAGGCCGACGACCATCCTGGTCCCGCCGGTCGCCAGGGCCTCGGCCCGTACCGTCCCGCCCATGGCCGCCGCCAACTCGGCCACGATGGCCAGGCCCAGGCCGGTGCCCACCTCCCGGGCCGGCGACCGCTGGGAGCGCCAGAACGGCTCGAACACATGGGGCAGCTCGTCGGGAGGGATGCCGGGGCCGTCGTCGTCCACCGAGACGGTGACCAGGTGGCCCTCGCGCCCGGTGGCCACGGTGATCGAGCGGGACGCGAACTTCAACGCGTTCTCGACCAGGTTGGCCAGGACCTGGGCCAGGCGGTCCGGGTCGGCGGCCGCGGTGAGCCCGTCGTGGACGTCCACGGTGAGCTCGACGCCGGCGGCGTCGGCCGCCGGGCGGAACCCCTCCGCCGTGTCGGCCACCACCTCGTCCACGTCGGTGCCCCGGACGTCGAGGGAGAAGCGCCGGGCGTCGAGCTTGGCCAGCTCCAGGAGGTCGCCCACCAGGCGTTCCAGCCGCCGGGCCTCGGCGCCGATGATGGCTGCGGCGTGGGCCGGGTCGGGCGCCTTGCCTTCGGACAGGGCCTCGGCGAAGCCGCGGATCGACGTGAGCGGCGTGCGGAGGTCGTGCGACACCGAGAGGAGGAACTGCCGCTCCAGCCGGCGCGAGCGCTCCAGGCCGGCGGCCATGGCGTTGATCGACCGGGCCAGGCCGGCCAGCTCCTCGCCGTCCTCGGGGTCTTCGGGGACGCGGGCGGACAGGTCCCCGGACGCGATCCGCCCGGTCGCGGCCCGGGCCTCGCGCAGGGG
>JBOGIE010000105.1:0-9028 GCA_050742435.1 Acidimicrobiales bacterium
TGCGCACGCTCTTCCCGGCAGCGGTGCTCGAGAGGCGGCTGGAGTACCTGCGGGTCATGGGCTGGTACCCGCGGGAGGGCGACGCCCTGATCGTGCAGGGCGAGGGCGCGCTCGCCGGTCGGGTCGACCAGCTGCTCGCCGACCACCCCGGGATGACGCCGGTGGTCCTCGAGCTGCACGAGGACGACGCCGCCCCGGCCGGCGCACCGCACCGCCTGCCGGGCAGCGCCTGCGTCGAGGACGTGGTGGCCGCCATCGCCGCCTCGGCGGGTTTCGTCGGCTCCTCGCCGGTCGGGTGCCTGGCCGCCCTCTGCTACGGCCGCCCGTCGGTGCAGCTGCCGGTCGGCGATCTCCCAGACGCCTACGCCACGGCTGTGAAGGCCGGCTGGGGCGAGGACGCGCTCACCGCCATGCAGGCCGAGGTGGGCGCCTGGCTCGACCGGGTGGCCGCCGAGGCAGCGGAGGCGGCCCGGTCCCGCCACCCCGACGGCCTGGCCGACCCGAGCCGTGCCGCCCTGGAGGCCGAGCTGCACGCCCTGCGCCGGGCCCATCGGGCGCGGGTGGAGCGCAGCTACCAGGAGCGGGCAGAGCTGGCCGACCACGCGGCGCGGGCCGAGACCGAGGCCGCGGCGCTGGCCGAGGAGGTGGCCGAGCTGCGGCGGCGGGCCGCCGACGAGGCGGCCGAGCGGGCCCGGTTCGAGGCCGAGCTGACCGCCCTGCGCAACACCCGCACCTTCCGGTGGACCGACTCCGCCCGCTCGGTCTACCGGATGCTGCGCCGGCGGCGGCGGTGACGGCGACGGAGGTCACCTTCCCGGTCGTCGAACGGCCTCTCGTGTCCATCGTGGTGGTGACCTACGGCGGGTTCGACTGGGTGCTGGGCGCGCTGCAGGCCGTCGTCGACCACACCGACCCGTGCTACGAGGTGATCGTCGTCGACAACGCCAGCCCCGACGGCACCGGCCCCCGGCTGCGCGACCCGGTGGCCGGCGCCACGATCGTCCTCAACGACGACAACGTCGGGTTCGGCGCCGGAGCCAACCAGGGCGCCCTGCTGGCCGTCGGTCGCCACCTGTTCTTCCTCAACAGCGACGCCTTCGTGCAGCCCGGGTGGCTCCCCCCGCTGCTCGCCCTGCTCGACGACGACCCCACGGTCGGGGCCGCGGTGTCCTGCCTGGTGGAGCCGGACGGCACGCTGCAGGAGGCGGGCGGCCTGGTCGGCGCCAACGGGTACGCCGGCCAGCTGGGGATGGGGGCCGACGCCGCGTCGCCCGAGTTCCGCTTCCGCCGCCAGGTGGACTTCGGATCCGGCGCCGCCCTCCTCGTGCGTCGTTCCGAGTTCCTGGCCGTGGGCGGCTTCCATCCCGGGTACGTCATGGGCTACTTCGAGGACGTCGACCTGTGCCTCGAGCTGACCCGGCGCGGCCTGCGCACCGTCTACGAGCCGGCGTCGGTGGTCAGCCATCTCCGCGGCGCGTCCACCGATCCCGACGAGGCCCTGCGCCGGGCCACGGCCAGCCATGCGGTGTTCGTGCGCCGCTGGGCCCAGGAGCTCGACCGCCGGCCGCCGATCGCCGAGCTCGACGTCCACCCGCACCGCCTCTACGCCGCCCGCGACTTCGTGGCCGCCGACCGGATCCTCGTCGTCTCCGCGATGCCGCCGGACAACGCCCTCACCGCGCTGGTGGAGCAGCTCGCCGAGCTGTGGCCCACCGCCCGCATCACCGTGATGACGACGGGGCCGGCGCCGCCCGGCCTGCTCGACCGGGGGGTCGAGGTGGCGGTGGACGAGGACTGGGACCGGTGGTTCACGGCCCGGCGGTTCCACTACTCGGTCGTCGCCGTGGACGGCGGGGAGGGCCTCGACCGGTTCGAGGCCCTACTGGCCCGCACCCATCCCCACGCCGCCCGCATCCAGCTGGCCCGGTTCGCCGGCGGCCCGGTCGACGTGGAGATGGCGGCGGTGCGCGCCGCCGACGCCGTGGTGTGCATGTCGGAGCGGGCGTCCGAGCTGGTCGGCGCGTGGGCCGGCGACTGCCGCGGCCCGGTGCTCGGCCCCTCCCCGCCCTCGGCGGCCCTGGTGGACCTCATGACCGCCCTCGGCGTGGCGCCACCGCTGGCCCGTGCCTGAGGTCGTCGCCGTCGTGGCCGCCGACGGGCCGGCGGTGGCCGCCCTGCGCCGCAGCCATCCGGAGGTCGACGTCGTCGTGGCCGGCGACGAACGCTCGGTCGTGGCCGCGGCCAACCGGGCCTGGCAGGAGCGGCGGTGCCACGTGCTGGTCGTCGCCGCGCCCGTGGAGCTGCCCGACGGCGTGCTGGGACCCGCCCTCCTCGCCCTTGAGGACGATCCCCGCGTGGCCACCGTGTCCTTCCTCTGTGACGACGCCGAGTTCCTGTCGCTCCCGCACGGCGACCTGGACGCCGGCGCCGTCACCTCCCTCCTGCGGGAGACGGACCCGCACGTGGCGCCGGCCCCGATCCCGTTCGCGGTCGGACCGGCGGTGCTGCTGTCGTCGTCCGGGTTCTCGGCCATCGGGCCGTTGGCGGACGGCGTTGACGTGGATGAGGCCCTCGTCGACTTCAGCCTGCGGGGCCGCCGGCGAGGGTTCACCTCGGTGGTCGACCCGTCCACCTTCTGCCGCCGCCTCTCACCGGCGCCCGCACTCGATCTCACCAAGGAGCCCGAGGCCACGCTGGTCAGGGAGTACCAGTCGCCCCTCTCGCCGCTGACCACCGTCCTGCGCACGGCGCGGGCCAAGGTGGGTGGCCTGCAGGTGCTGATCGACGCCGCCCGCCTCAGCCCCCAGGAGATGGGGACGCAGGTCGCCACAGTGGCCCTCATCCGGGCCCTGGCCCGGCGGGGGGACGTGGCACGGGTCTGTGTGGCCCTGGCCGGCGAGCTCCCCGCCTACGCCGCCTCGCTGAAGGACGAGCCCAAGGTCGACGCCCGAGTCGTGCCCGGCCGGGACTTCTCCGCCTTCGGCCCGGTCGACGTGGCCCACCGCCCCTTCCAGCCCGACAGCCCCACCGACATGGCCGCCTGCCAGGCGGTGGCCGCCCGCACGGCCATCACCGTCCTCGACCTCATCGCCTACCAGGCCGTCTCGTACCAGCTGGCCCCGGAGCACTGGATCACCTACCGCGACTGGCTGCGGCAGTCCATCGCCCAGGCCGACGCGGTGATCGCGCCGAGCGCCGACGTCCGCCGCCAGATCGTGCTGGAACGGCTCCCGGTCGACGATGAGCGGTTGCCGGTCGCCGAGCTGGGCACCGACCACCTCACCGGCCTGGAGCCGGCCACCGCCCCCACCGGCCTGGTCGAGGGGGAGCGTTTCCTCGTCGTCCTCGGGGCCGACTACACCCACAAGAACCGCGACCTGGCCGTGCGGGCCCACCGTGAGCTGTGCGAGCAGCGCCGGTTCGACGGTCCGCTGGTCATGGCCGGCACCCCGGTGCACGGCTCGTCACGCGACCTCGAACAGCAGGCGCGGGCCGGCGACCAGCGGGTGGTCGTCCTCCCCGACGTCACGTCCGAGGAGCGGAACTGGCTCCTACGCCACGCCGCCCTCGTGCTCTATCCCACCTCGGGCGAGGGCTTCGGCCTCGTGCCCTTCGAGGCCGCCCGCTTCGGCACGCCCACCGCGTTCGTGCCGTTCGGGCCCCTGGCCGAGCTGGCCGGCGACCTGCCGGTGATGGCCGCCGACTGGTCACCCGCCTCGCTGGCCGCGGCCGCGGCCCGCCTGCTCGACGACGCCGGCCTGGCCCGGGCTCAGGTCGAGGCCACTGTCGCCGCCGGCAACCGCTGGACCTGGGACGCCACCGCCGCGAAGCTGACCACCATCTACCGGGCCATGCTGGCCCGGCCGGTCGCCGCCCGCGAGGTGGTCGTCGCCAGCGCCCCGCTCCCCCTGCCGGACGAGCCGGACGCAGTCCAGCAGTCCGTTCCCTACCGACTGGCGGCGCGGGTCCTGGGCCTCCGGGACGACCTCCGCCGCCGCCTGGCCTCCGGCGAGCGCTGACCGGCCCGTTTGCCGGTGCCTGCCGTCCACGACAACACTGAACCGGTGATCGACGCCGACCAGCTCGACATGCCCTGGCCCGGAGAAGAGCTGACCTCCCGGGTCACCGGCGTGACCGACCGCAAGTGGTTCTTCGAGACCGGGCAGCGGTCGGTGGCCGACACCCAGGCCGTGCTCTCGCTGCTCGGCAAGGGGATGGACTCCTACGAGACCATCCTGGACTTCGGCTGCGGGTGCGGGCGGATGCTGCTGTGGCTGGAGGAGGTGGGTGCCAAGTCGTCGCTGCACGGCGTCGACATCGACGAGCGGGCCATCCGCTGGGTCGACGAGAACATCCCGTACGTCACGGCCAAGGTCAACCAGCCGCTGCCGCCGCTCGACTACCCCGACGGGTACTTCGACCTGGTCTACAACCACAGCGTCTTCACCCACATCGACGAGCAGTACCAGGACCTGTGGCTGGCCGAGCTGCGCCGCGTCACCAAGCCGGGCGCCAACCTGCTCCTGAGCGTCCACGGGGAGAACGCCTTCTTCGAGTACGAGGCGGCGTCGCGCAACGCCGGCGGCAACCCCCAGCTGGTACGGGACCAGCTGGCGTCCGAGGGCATCGCCTTCATCCGCGAGGACCCGTGGGTCGGCAGCCCGTTCCCCGACTTCTACCACACCACCTTCCACGCCCCCTGGTACGTGTTCGAGCATTGGAGCCGGTACTTCGACATCAAGGCCTACGTGCCACGCGGCTCGCTGAACCACCAGGATCTGATCCTGCTCGAGCGCCCGGCCGACGGCGCGGTACGGGGCGAACCGGTCAGCCCTGGTCGCTTGGCGCCCCAGGCAGTCGCCCCAGTCGCCGCGCCGGCGCCGCGCACGGGGGCCAGCGAGGCCATCGAGCGGGCGGCCGCCGAGCTGGAGACGGGGCTCGACATCGACTCGCCCACGTCCAAGGGGGCGGCGGCCAAGCTGGCCCGCTCGGGTGTGCTGCGGGTGCTGCGCCACTACACCGAGCACCAGCGCCGGTTCCAGCGGGCGGTGGTCGACGCCCTGCGGCAGCTCGACCAGGCCACCCGGAGCGAGCCCATGGCCGGCGGCCTCACCGTCTCCGACTCCCACGCTCGCCTGTGGGACGCTCTCCGGCGCAGCGGCGAGCGGGTCAACCGCCTCGAAGCCGACCTGTTCGAGGCGTTGGGCAAGAAGAAGGGCGACGGTCAGCCGGGCGCCTGACCACCCTCGCGGCGGAGGGTGAGGTGGAGGTAGCCCAGGAGGGCACCTTCGGCCACGACGAGCGGGGCATCGCCGGGCGGGGGGACACCGGGCCGGACCACGGCTGATAGCGCCCGACGAGCGGTCAGGGTGGAGTCGGACACGACCGTGCGTCGCTCGTCGACGGCGACCAGCCCGGGGCGAGGCGCCAGGCGGTCGATCGGGATCCCGGCCGAGCCCGGCGGCCCGTGGAGCCTGACGGTGGCGGACAGGGCCACGATCCCGCCCGGTCGCACCACGCGGGCCGCCTCGTCCACGGCGGGATCGGCGAAGCACGACAGCACGGCGTCGAAGGCCCCGTCGGGGAAGGGAAGCCGGTCGTAGCACGCGTGGCGGACGACGAGGCGGGCGGGGTCGTAGGGCTGGGTGGAGACCAGGCTGGGGTCGACGAGCATTCCTCGGGCCATCGGCGGGGCGTCCTCGGCCAGCCACGGGCCGGCGAAGGTGACCTGGGCGACCTGGGTGGTGAGGGCCAGGGCCACCTCGGCGGCATGGATCCCCAGGACCAGTACCCGGGCGCCGGGCGACAGGGCGCCGAGCTCGGTCAAGGCGCGCGTGGACAGCGCCGTCGCCCACGCCGCGACACCGCCGTCGCCCACGTCGTCGACCTCGCACAGCCGGTTGAACCCCGGTGCCGGCGGGGGCCCGGGTGGCGGGACGGGCAGCCGGGCCCGGTCCTCCTCGGTCCGGACGACCGCGGCGAACGGGTGCTGCCGGTGGCAGCGGTCGAAGGCGTCGACGTGGTGGACGTCGAAGCGGTCGACCACCTCGTCGGAGAGCACACCATCGGCGTCGTCGGTGAAGACGTCGACCTGCCACGAACGGGCCAGCCCCGGTGGCAGGTCGGGGATCGTCGTGCACACCGCCATCCGGGGCCGTACCTCTTCCGCTGGGGCGAGGGCCTTGCGGTAGCACTCCAGGGTGTCGGCGGCCAGCGCCTCGGGCGTGAACGCCGCGGCTCGCGCCATCCCCCGCTCTCCCATGCGGTCGCGCCCGTCCGGGTCACGCGACACGCCCTCGATGGCGGCGGCCAGGCCCGTCGGGTCGTCGGGGTCGACGAGGGCGGCCGCCCCCCCGGCCACCTCGGGCAACGACGGCGCGGTCGTGGTGATCACCGCCGCCCCGCACTGCATGGCCTCGACGACGGGTAGGCCGAACCCCTCGTACCGCGACGGATGGACGACGAGGGTGGCCCGGTTGTACAGGGCGGCCAGCTCGTCGTCGGACACGTACCCGGTGATGACCATGTGGTCGTCGACCCCGAACGAGGCGGCCCAGGCCCGCAGGTGGGCGACGCTGCCCTCGTTGAGGTGGCAGGCCACCACCAGCGGCAGCGACCGGCGGAACGACGGTGACAGCCGCCCGTACCCCGCCAGCAGCAGCTCGAGGTTCTTGCTGTGGTGGAGGGCGGCGACGGTGAGCACGAACCGGTCGGGCAGCCCCACCCGCGCCGCTAGCGGCTGCAACGTGCGGGCCACCAGGTTCTCGGCCAGCGGCCGGAAGCACGGATCGGCGAACGGCCAGGCGCAGTCGATCGCCGACCGGGGGACGCCCAGGTACCGGACCGCGTCCTCCCGGGTCCCGTCGGAGATGGCCAGCAGGCGGGTGGCGGTGGTCACCATCCGGGCCGCCCCGGCGTAGGCGGCCTGGCGGGGCGGGTCGGTGAAGTAGGCCGACGGGAAGACGAGGGGGATGAGGTCATAGACCGTGGCCACAGTGGGGCAGGCGTCGAAGGCCGGCGGGGCGGTCTGCTCCAGCACGAACGGGGCGGTGGCGTGGTACACGTCGACCCCGAGGCCGTGGATCCACGCCTGGAACTGCTCGGCCCGGCGCAGCAGGCCCCGGCGGTCGTAAGGGTCGGCCGGCGGGTCGGCGGAGCGCGGGGCGAAGCACAGCGACACGTTGGCCGCGCCCCGGATTTCCGGCAGGACCAGCGAATCGTCGGCGCCCGGCGGGCACAGGAGCAGGTACTCGTTCTCGGCGTCCATCTGCAGCACGTGGCGCAGCTGCTGCTGGGTGTACCGCCCGATCCCCCGGTTGACCAGGTTCTCCCGCGAGGCCAGCAGGCGGTAGTCGATGCCGAGGCGCACGACCTCTACGACGGGTTGCCGCGCTCCGCCCGCCGGGCCCGGCGCACCACGGCCTTGGCCGCCCGCTTGGCGGTGGGGAAGTGCTCGGTGGCCCGGGCCATGCGGCGAGCCATGGCCAGCGTGCCGGGCCCGACGCCCTCGAACATCTGGCGCAGGGCTTCGGTCTCGGTGCGGGCCACGCCCGCCTCGGCCTCGAGCTTGACGTACAGCGCCTCCAGCTCGGACAGTGTCGCCCGCAGGGCGGCGTACTGCTCGCGCTGGGTCTGGGCCGAGCCCTGCATGGCCTCGTACTGGGCCCGGAACCACGCCAGCTGGCCCGGCAGGTGCCCGAACTGGGCCCGCAGCGCGTCGTTGAGCGCTCGGGCCCCGGCCAGCCGGCCCTGGGTGACGTCGACCTGGGCCCGCAGCTCGGAGATGGCCCGCGAGTACTTGAACGGGACGTAGTCGTCCCAGACGTTGGCCGGCGCGGCCAGGGCGGGCAGCAGGTCCTCGTCCTCCTTGCGGACGTAGTAGCGGTTCAGCCCGTCGAAGGTGGCGAACAGGTAGCCGGCACCGGTCAGCACGTGCTCCCACTGGTCGTGGGTGGCGATGAGGGTGTTGGGCTGGGTGGCCTCCACGACGACCACCCGGGGCCGCCACCGCGTCCAGTCGCCACCCTCCAGCACCTGTCGCTCGTGGCCTTCGGTGTCGACGGTGAGGAAGTCGATGGTGCCGGTGACGTGCTCCTCGCAGATCCTGGCCAGGGTAGCGACCGCCACCTCGCGCTCGGCGAACGGCATGCCCGAGTCGTGGTGCCACTCGGCCTGAGCGTGCTGGAAGGTCGACGAACCGGGCAGCTCGGGCGGGAACTCGTAGAACGTGAGCGACCCTTCCTTGTCGGACAGGCCGACGTTCAGGTTGACGTCGCGCTCGCGCTGCTGGAGGAGGCGTTCGTAGGGCTGGCGGGCGGGCTCGACGTTGATGCCCCGCCAGCCGTGGTCGTAGAAGTGCTTGGTGATCGAGTCGACGACCGGGTCGTTGGCCCCGACGTCGATGTAGAAGCCGGGGCGGCCGGGCGGGAACAGCCGGCTGAGGAGGACGTCCTCCTGGTTCTGGGCGTAGGAGATCATCGTCATCGCCGGTCCTCCACCGGTGTGGACCACGCCGCCGCCGTGCTCACCAGCTCCGACGGGTCGGCGCGGAGGTCGGCCAGCAGGGCCACCACCTCGGGGTGGCGCAGCACCTCGGGCTCGGTACCGGCCAGGGCGTGGGCGACGTAGGCCCGCTGGCCCTCGAGGTAGGGCGACGGGCGTCGGCACTCCTGCACCACTCGGGAGATCCTCTCGTCGATGGAGAGCGGGCCTTCGACCCGCCATCCCTCCAGCCGGTCGAGCGACCCCTTCACGGCAAGGTAGTCCACCACCGTCTGGAGCTGGGCCTGCCCCGGGGGGACCTCGACCAGGCGCTGTTCGGTGTCGACGAGGAGGTTCCGGTACCCGAACCTCTCCATCTCGTCGAGCAGCTCGGACGGCCGCACGCCGTAGAAGTGGAGGGTGTGGCCGTTGGACTCGAACAGCACGGGCGGGGCGTCGTCGGCGCCCAGCAGGCGGGTCATGCCCCGCAGGGCCCGCAGCTCCGAACCCTCCACGTCCATCTTGACCATGGCCACGTGATCGATCC
>JBOGIE010000106.1:0-9025 GCA_050742435.1 Acidimicrobiales bacterium
ACCGCATCGCCTTCCACGAGGCCGGCCACGCCGTGGCCTCCACCGCCCTGCCCGGCACCGACCGGGTGGGCAAGCTGTCCATCGTGGCCCGGGGTCACGCCGGGGGCTTCACCTGGTACGTGCCCGAAGGCGACTCGCTGAGCGTCACCCGCTCCCAGCTCCTCGACCGCATCGCCGCCATGCTGGGTGGCCGGGTCGCCGAGGAGATCGTCACCGGCGAGTTCTCGTCGGGCTCCACGTCGGACCTCGAGCAGGCCGGCACGCTGGCCCGGCGCATGGTGGCCGACTTCGGCATGAGCGAGAAGCTCGGCCCCTACATCGTCAAGCCGTTCTCCAACGGCTACCAGGGCGAGATGGGCGTCGGCTACTCCGAGCAGGTGGCGGCCGAGATCGACGACGAGGTCCAGTCGATCCTGCGCGAGGCCGAGCAGCGGGCCCGCGCCGTCCTCGGCGCCAACCGCACCGTCCTCGACCAGGTGGCTCATGCGCTCATGGAGCAGGAGAGCCTGGAGGGCGATGCCCTCGACGACCTCCTTCTGAACATCACCGGCCCGGACAGCAAGACGGCGACGGCCGGCGCCGGCACCGGAGCCGGGGCGAGCTGACATGACCGCCGTGGGGGGGCGGCACCGCTGGCTGGGCGCGGCGGTGATCGGGCTGGCCCTGATCACCGCCGCATGTTCCGGAGGCGGCGGAAGTGACAGCGCCGGCCTGGACGAGGAGTTCAGGTCCGCCGCCGGCGAGCGTGACATGCAGATCACCGGCTCCGGCAAGCTGGAGCTGGGAGCCACGCTGGCCGTGCCTCAGGGGGCCTCGGGCCCGGTGCCGGGCGTCCTCATCATCCCGGGTCCGGGTGAGACCGACCGGGACGGGCCCATCGTGGCCCGGCCCCTCGACAAGCTTTACGAGGACCTGAGCACGTCCCTGACCGGGGCCGGCATGGCCACCCTGCGCTACGACCACCGGGGCATCGGCCAGAGCCAGCTCGACGAGGGCCAGGAGCTCCGCTGGGAGGACATGGTCGACGACGCCAAGGAGGCGCTGGCCTTCCTGGCCCAGCGCAGCGAAATCGACCGCTCCCGCCTGGCCGTCGTGGCCCACGACGCGGCCGGGTCGATCGCCCTGAAGCTGGCGGCCGGCGACCCGCAGATCCGCAGCGTCGCCCTCATCTCGGCGCCGGGACGGCCCCTCGCCGAGGTGTGGTCCGACCGGTTCCGGGCCGAGGGGGGCCAGGCGTCGGCCGACGCATTCCGGTCCATCATCGACGGCCTGCTGACCACGGGCACCCTGCCACCCCGCGAGCAGATGCCGCCCCAGTTCCAGTCGTCGCTGCCGCCGGGCCGGGACGGCTTCTTCAAGAGCCTGTTCTCGGTGGATCCCCTGGCCGACGCCGCCGCCGTCAAGGTGCCCGTGCTGATCGTCGTGGGCGAGCGGTCCACGTCGGTCACCGGGGTGGACGCCAACCGGCTGCGCGCCGCCCTGGGCGGGCCGAGTGAGGTGGTGGTGGCGGCCAACTCGTCGCCCAGCCTCCAGCAGGTCCTGGCCGCGCCGGTGCGGGTGTTCGACCCCACCAACCACGACCTCCACGGGCTCGGCCCGCCGGTGGCCGAGGCGCCGCGCGACGAGGCGTCGGTGGCCAGAATCACCTCATTCGTGGCCGCCGCAGTCGGGGCCCGCCAATAAGTGCCCGACTGAATTTATTTCGCCACATCACTAGCTGCAATCGCCCACACTGCTTAAACTGCTCCGACAGTACAACGGGACCCGGGGGGGACCAATTATGAAGACCAAGATGGCGCGCCTCGCCGCGCTGGGGTTGGTGTTTTTCGCTGCCGCACATGGCGCGGGCACGGTGTTCGCCGCCGGTGAGCCTCAGCTCACCCGGCCGGTGAACATCACCAAGGACGACCTGAACCCGCAGCGGACCTACGGGGGCCCGTACGTCATCGTGCACCCCGACGACCCCGACATCATGCTGGCCGGGTTCATCGAGTTCCGGGCCCGCAAGTGCGGCGTGGCCCGCTCGACCGACGGTGGCCAGAGCTGGCGGATCCTGGAGGCGGCGCCGGAGATCCCGTCGCAGCCCTACTGCCAGGCGGCCAACTCCAACATCTTCCACGCCCCGCTGGCCTGGGGCCGGGACGACGCCCTCTACCTGGCCACCCACGCCTGGGACGAGAGCACCCGCACCCAGACCAGCGTGATCCTGGCCAAGTCCACCGACCTGGGTGACACCTGGACCACCGTGTTCGCCCGGGACGCCCGCACCACCCAGGGTGACGACCAGGAGAACAACCGTCCGGTCACCGGGCTGGTGGTCGACACGGAGTCGGGCAGCCAGGACATCGTGTACGTCATGTACCGGCGGGCCTACACCAACCGCACCGGATCGAACAGCGCGCCGCAGGAGCCCGTCGTCGCCATCTCCCGCGACGGTGGCGGCACGTTCGAGGAGCCGGTCTCGGCCCTGGGCAACGTCTATGAGGACACCGCTGTCCGCCAGCAGGCGCTGAGCCTGGTGACGACCACCACCGCGGCCCCGGGCGCGACGACCACCACCGTGCCCGCCAACTCGCTGGCCGCCCGGCCGGAGGCCATCGAGAACTACGGTGCCTCCAGCAACGGCCAGGGCCTCACCCTCGACGACGACGGCAACCTCTACGTGGCCTACATGTCCGAGGTGGCCAACGTCTCGGGAGAGCCGAGGGCCATCATGGCCTCCAAGTCCACCGACCAGGGCCGCACGTGGACCAGCGTCATGGCCGTGCCGTTCAGCTTCGAGCAGGCCCAGAACCCCCGCAACGCCTGGAGCCCGGGCGGCGGCCCCGACGGCACGCTCCACATCGTGTGGGAGTGGCGTCACCCGGCCGACCTGGCGTCCTACGCCGACGTGGGCTACGTCCGCTCCACCGACGGTGGCGGCACGTGGAGCGAGCCCCGGCGCATCACCGACGACGACTACAACCGGCTGGCCGGCAAGTACCTGCCCATGCTCGACGTGGCCCCGAACGGACGGGTCGACGCCGTGTGGTGGGACACCCGTGACGACCCGGGCGTCCGGTCGCATGACGTCTACTACGCCTACTCCGAGGACGACGGCGAGACGTGGTCGAGGAACATCCGGGTCACCGACCAGTCCATCGACCGGCGCTTCGGGGTCTGGGGCAACAACTTCGACCAGAACTCGCCGCCGGCGCTCGACTCCACCAACGCCTTCGCCATGGTGGGCTGGGACGACACCCGGTTCTCGAGGGGCCCCGAGGGTGAGCTGGTCCTCGAGGACCCTGTGGGCAACGAGCGCATCGGGGGCGGCGTCCAGGACATGTTCGTGGCCGGCGTCCAGTTCGAGGCCATCGGGGGCGGGGCGTCCAACGCGGCCAAGATCGCCCTGGCCGGCGTGGTCGGCCTCCTCGCCGTGGGCCTGATCCTCCTGCTGGTCGGCATGGCCGGCCGCCGGGGGGCGGGGCCGGATGCGTCCGACACCGCCGCCACCCGGGGCCGGGCGGGGGCCACCACCAGCTAGCCGGCGGCCACCGCTCGCAGTTTCCCCGGGAAGGCCCGGGCCCGGTTTCTCCCGGGCCCGGGCCTTCCCACTGCGTCGGGGTGCGGGCCCCGTCACCGTAGGTGCGATGAACACCTATTGAGGTGACGGCGTTGCCAGTGGAACACTCTCGAGGCGGGTTGTCGACCGATAGCTCGCACGCGCTCCTGCTTGATCTCGCGGTGCATCTGCGCCGGGTCGTGGCGGGAGCCGCCGGATGGAAAAGCCGAAGGGGGCCAGGTACGCAGTCCCGCGCACCGTGCATGGAGCCCGTCTTCCCACTGACCACGATGTGGTCGTGCGGCGGGTCGCGGCCATGTCCGGGCCCGCGGGCTCCGGCCCCGTCTCAGCGTTCGGGCTTCGCCGACGGGTACGCGTCGCCGGCTCGGCCCGCCTCCGGTCGGGTCGTTGCGTCCAACGCTTCCACGTGCCGGCTGACACCCGGGCCGCCCCTTCGGGTGCGCCCGACTGCCCCGGCTGTCCAGTCACCGAGAGAAGGGGAACCTCATGACCACTCCGTCTCGCCGTCGCATCGGCTTGTTGGCGCTGATGGGCGCCCTCCTTGTGGGCGGGCCGGCGTCAGCCGCCGACCCGCCGGTGCTCACCACGCCGGTGCAGGTCACGAAGTCCGATCTGGACCCGCAGCGGACCTACTCCGCTCCGGCGTTGGCCGTGAGCCCCGAGGATCCGGAGGTCATCGTCGGCGGGTACGTGGAGTTCCGCACGAAGCGATGCTCACTGATGCGCTCCACCGACGCCGGTGCCACCTGGACGCTTCTCGATTCCTCCCCGGCGCTGGAGTCGTACCCCTTCTGCCTGGCCAACAACTCCAACGTGTTCCAGGCGCCGATCGCCTTCGGTAGCGACAACGCCCTCTACATGGCCATGGCCGCCTGGGACACCCCGGACACGCGGAACCAGGTCAGCGTGCAGCTGGCTCGGTCCACCGACCTGGGCGACACCTGGAGCTCCACGCTGGTGCGTGACGCCCGGGCCACCCAGGATCCCAGGCAGGAGAGCAACCGCCCGGTGACTGACGTGGCGGTCGACACCAGTGGCGACGAAGACGTCGTCTACGTCACCTACCGGCGCGGCCTCCGCAACCAACCCGAGGGCAGCGACGCCCCCTCCCAGCCCATGATCGCAGTGTCGACCGACGGCGGGAGGACATTCGCCGAGCCCGTGTCGGCGCTCGGCGCCTACTTCGACTCCAGCCAGACCCGGTCACAGGCCATCGGGGCGGCTACGACCGTGCCGAACACCACGACGACCACGGTGCCGCCGCCGGGCAGCTTGGCCGCGCAGCCCGACCAGGCCGCCAACTTCGGTGGCGGCAACCCTTCGGTCACCGTTGACGACGAGGGGACGGCATACGTGGCGTGGAAGTCGACCACGTCGAACATCGCCTCCGACCCACCGGGGGGCATCTTCGTGTCCAAGTCCACCGACCAGGGCAAGACGTGGGAGGTCCATCAGGCCCGGCCCTACTCCTACAGCATCGGGGGATCCTCGGTCATCCCCCAGCTCGTCTGGAGCTCCGAGGGCGGGTCGCAGGGCACCCTGCACCTGGTCTACGACGATTCGGACCGGCCGGAGGTCGCCAACTACTCGACCATCTACCACGTGCGGTCCACCGACGGCGGCACGACGTGGACCGAGCCCCAGGTCCTGGCGGATATCGACGCCGACCTGGTGCGTGGGCAGTTCATCCCGAACCTGGACGTGGCGCCCAACGGGCGCGTGGACGTGGCGTGGTGGGACACCAGGGACGACCCGGGGATCCGGGCCAACGACGTGTACTACACCTACTCGACGGACAACGGCAGCACGTGGTCCAAGAACATCCGCATCACCGACCAGACGATCGACCGGCGGTTCGGGGTCTGGGGGAACAACTTCGACCAGAACTCACCGCCCAGCCTGGCCTCGGCCGACGCCTACGCCATCTTCGGCTGGGACGGCACCCGGTTCTCGCGAGGCGAGGACGGCGAGGTGGAGTTCACCCCTCCGGCCGACGGCCCGGGCGGAGGTGTCCAGGACATCTTCATCTCGGCCGCGCAGTTCGAGTCCGTGGGCGGCGGCATGTCGACCGCGCTCCAGGTGGCACTGGCCGCGGTGGCCGGGCTGCTCCTGGTCGGTCTCGCCCTGGTGGTCTCGGCGCTGGTGATGCGCCGGCGCGAAGGCGGATCGCTGTTCCCCAGCGGAAAGCCGGCCAGGACCAAGGCGGAGGTCGGGTAGGCCGGTAGAGGGATGGCCCGGGTCGGTTCGTCCGGCCCGGGCCCTCTCCTCTGCCTGGTGTGGCGGTCAGACGGGACCGAAGTGGTGGCTGGTCGCGCCGTGTGGGTCGCGGCCGTCGTGGTCGCAGGGGCTGGTGTGGATGGTGGCCCGGGCCAGCTTGGGGATGCCGTGGAGCAGGCGGTGGTGGGCCTCCTCGGCGATGTCGTGGCTCTCGGCCAGGGTGAGCTCGCAGTCCGACACCACGTCGACCTCGGCCCGCAGCTCGTGGCCCACCCAGCGGATGCTCACCCGCTCGACCGCTTGGATCCCGGGGACGTGGCCGACGACCTCGGCCACCCGGTCGACCAGCTCGGGGTCGACGCTGTCCATGAGCCGGCGGTAGATGTCACGGGCCGCGTCCTTGAGGACGAAGAGGATGACCACCGTGATCAGCAGGCCGACGATCGGGTCGGCCAGCTGCCAGCCGGCGGCCACCCCGGCGGCGCCGATGACCACCGCCAGCGAGGTGAGACCGTCGGTACGGGCGTGCAGCCCGTCGGCCACCAGGGCGGCCGACCCGATCTCCCGTCCGACCCGGATCCGGTAGACGGCGACCAGCTCGTTGCCCGCGAACCCGATGAGGCCGGCGGCGACGACCCAACCGACGTTGCGGACGTCCTGGGGGTCCATCAGGCGGTGGATCGCCTCCCAGGCGGCGACCGCGGCGGAGAGGGCGATCATGGCCACGATGAAGATCCCGGCCAGGTCCTCGGCCCGCCCGTAGCCGTAGGTGTAGCGCTTGGTCGGCTTGCGCCGGCCCAACCAGAAGGCGATGCCCAAGGGGACGGCGGTGAGGGCGTCGGCGAAGTTGTGGACGGTGTCGGCCAGGAGGGCCACCGACCCGCTGATCAGGACCACGCCCACCTGGAGGGCGGCGGTGACCGCCAGCGCCAGCAGGGAGATCTTGAGGGCCCGCATGCCCTTCTCGCTGTCCCGCAGGGCCCGGTCCACCGAGTCGGCGGCGTCGTGGCTGTGCGGGGAGAAGATGGCCTGCACCAGCCCCCGGATGCCGCCCGGGTGCTCCGGCCCGTCGTGACCGTCGTGACCGTCGTGCGGGTGTCCGTCATCGCCGTGGTCGTGGGTGTTGGCGGTCACTGGTCCACCCTCTTCGAGGGATGGCCCAGCGAGATGCTTGTTGGACCGGCCTCCCGGGCCGGTCATCATGCCCGGACCGCCGTGCGGCTCACGCGCTGCACCATGTGGTCGGCGTGGAAGAGGGCTTCCTCCACCAGGCGGCGGACGTGGTCGCTGTCGGCCAGGTAGAAGATGCGGTTGCCCTCCCTCCGGGTCTTCACCAGGCCGGCCAGCCGCAGCTTGGCCAGGTGCTGGGACACCCCGGCCGGCGGTGCGCCCACGTGGTCGGCCAGGTCGCCGACCGAGTGCTCGCCGTGGAGCAGGGCCCAGACGATGCGCAGGCGGGTGGCGTCGGCCAGCAGCTTCAGGGTGCCGACGGCGGCGTCGACCTGATCGTCGCCGGGAAGGTCATCTATATGCGTATCCACGTAGATACGATAACACTTTTCCGACCGAAGCGGAACTTCGCATGGGGGTGGGTACCATGACCGCCGTGCGAGGTCGAGCGTGGGTCCGGCTGGCGACCGCGGCGGTGCTGGCCCTGACCGTCGCCGGGTGCGGCGGGGGCGACGATCGCCCCGCGGCCCAGCCGGCCCCGACCACCACCGCCGCTCCGACCACCCTGGCGCCCACCACGCTGGCGCCGACCACCACCGTCCCCGCCGCGCCGGTGTACTCGCTGGCCACGGCCAAGGTGCCCTCGGTCGACATCTACGCCTCGCCCGTCCAGCCGGAGCCGGTGCGGGCCCTGGACAACCCCCAGCCCTCGGGCGCCGCGCCCGGGTCGACGTTCCCGCTGCGCATGCTGGTGGTCGAGGAGCGGGACGACTGGCTGAAGGTCCTCCTGCCCATCCGCCCCAACGGCAGCGACGGCTGGATCCGCCGCAACGCCGTCGACCTGGAGACCCACAGCTTCCGCATCGTCGTGGAGCTGGGCGCCCACAAGATCACCGTGTGGCAGGGCCACGATATGGTGCTCGAGGAGCCGGTCGGCGTGGGGGCCTCGGGGCGCACGCCGACCACCCAGGGCCTCTTCTACACGACCGAGCTGTTCGAGGTGTCGCCCGGCCAGCAGGCGGCCTACGGCCCCTACGCCTTCGCCCTCTCGGGGTTCTCCGAGGTCCACTACTCCTTCGGCGACGGGGGGACGGGGGTGCTCGGCATCCACGGCACGAGCGACAAGTCGAGCCTGGGCCGCGACGTCAGCAACGGCTGCATCCGCATGAGCAACGCCGGCATCACCAAGCTGGCCAACCTGCTGCCTCTCGGCGTCCCGGTCGAGATCAAGGCCTGAACAAATTCCGGCGCGGCCGGGCGGCGGCGGGCTGCACCATGGGGCCGTGTCCCGAATCCCCGACGAGGTAGCCGTCGACGGCCACGGCCTGGTGCTGCGCCGGTGGCGCGCCTCGGACCTCGCCGCCGTGGTGGCCGCGGTGACGCAGAGCCAGGAGGAGCTGCGCCGGTGGATGCCGTGGGCGGTGGAGCCGTCCACGCCCGAGTCCGTCCGGCCTTTCCTCCAGCGGACGGGGACCGAGACCGGCTCTCCGACACCGAGATGGGCTTCGGCCTGTTCGAGCCGAGCGGCGAGCAGGACGCCGGGGCCGCGGCGGGCGTGGAGGCCGACGGCACCGACCAGCTGGAGATCGGCTACTGGGTGCGCACCGACCGCACCGGGCGGGGCTACACGCCACCGCCGCGGCCCGGGCCCTCACCGGCACCGCCTTCGCCTGTTTCCCCGAGGTCGACCGGGTGGAGATCCGCTGCGACCCGGCCAACGCGGCCAGCGCCGCCATCCCTCCCAAGCTCGGCTACCACCTCGACCGCGAGGAGGCGGCCGAGATCCAGGCCACGGCCCAGACCGGCACCCAGCTGGTGTGGGTGGCGCACCGCACGAACCGGTGACGCCTGGTGTCACATGTCGCACCAAACGTCACCAGTTCGTGCCCCTCCCGAACTGGTGACACGAATGGTGGCTCTGGCCACCGGATCTGTCACCAGTTCGGCGAGGGCCCGGACGCGACACTGCCGGGCCCGAAGGCCCGGCAGTGGTCGGAGCTACTGGGTACAGCTAGGTCTTACTTGCGGACCTGAGCGGTGACCGGGACGTCACGGCGACGGGCCTGACGGACGAAG
>JBOGIE010000107.1:0-8827 GCA_050742435.1 Acidimicrobiales bacterium
CCGTCAGCGCCAATACGACGCAAATGGCGCGGAACTTGCGCGCCGAAAACAGCTCGAAAAGGAACACCGCCGGTCTCCTGTCTCTCCCCTATGCCCCGGTACCTGACGGGTCTTTCGACGGCGTTGGTGCCGACAGCCACCACTGTCCACCCGAGCCGGATACCTGAGCCGGGTGCCTTATAGCCGACAATACTCCTGGGTGAGCGCAATGTATAGAGGTGCTAGCACCCCTGCTTTCAGCCGTTCTTGTTCAGAGCTTGAGGAGGACCCGGCCTTCGCCCTCGACGACTTCGCCAATGTCGACGGAGTCGTGGCCGGCGTCGCGCAGGAGGTCGTGGGCGCGGTAGACGTCACGGGCGTCGACCACGGCGATCATGCCGATACCCAGGTTGAAGACCTTGGCCATCTCCTCGGCGCCGATGTCGCCCGCGGCTTGGATCTGGTTGAAGATCTCGGGCGCCTCCCAGCGCTCCCGGAGGACGACCGCATCGCAGTTGCGGGGGATGACCCGGCCCAGGTTGCCCGGGATGCCGCCCCCGGTGATGTGGGCCACACCGTGCACGTCGACGGAGTGGCAGAGCTTCACGACCGCCGGTGCGTAGATCACCGAGGGCCGGAGCAGCTCCTCGCCCAGGGTGTGCGGGGCGCGGGGCCAGGCGGGTTCGTCCAGGGAGCGGCCGGCCAGGTCGAGGAGGACCCGGCGGGCCAGCGAGTAGCCGTTGCAGCGCAGCCCCGGGGACGGCAGCCCGATCAGCCGGTCGCCGGGGGCCACTCCTGCCCCGGTCACGAGGCGGTCGCGCTCGACCACGCCCACGGCGAAGCCGACCAGGTCGAAGTGCCCGGGCTCGAGCATGCCGGGCAGCTCGGCCATCTCCCCGCCGATCAGCGCGCACCCGGCCTCCTGGCAGCCCGAGGCCACCCCGGCCACCAGCTGCTCGATCTGGTCGGGGTCGAGGCGGCCGGCGCTGATGCAGTCCAGGAAGAACAGTGGCTCGGCGCCCTGGGCGGCGATGTCGTCGACCGACATGGCGACCAGGTCCATGCCGATGGTCTCGTAGCGGCCGGCCAGCCGGGCGACCACGGCCTTGGTGCCCACCCCGTCGGTGGCGGCGACGAGGACCGGGTGGGTGTAGCGGCTCGGGTCGAAGGCGAAGAGGCCGCCGAACCCGCCGATGTCGCCGATGACCTCGGGCCGGAACGTGGACCGGACCGCCGCCTTTATCCGCTCGACCGCCGCCTCGCCCGCGCCGATGTCGACGCCCGCGCCGGCGTAGGTCTCACCCACTGGGCCTTCTAACCACTGGGATGGACGAGGTCGACGCTCGGCAGCTCGTCGTCGGCCACGCGGGCCACGGGGACGGGGACGGGGTAGTCGCCGGTGAGGCAGGCGGCGCAGAAGCCCCGGCTGGGGACCCCCGTGGCCGTGACCAGCCGGTCGAGGTCCAGGTAGGCCAGGGTGTCGCAGCCCAGGTAGTCGCGCACCTCGGAGGCGGTGAGGTCGGCGGCGATGAGCTCGCCCCGGGTGCCGGTGTCCATGCCGAAGTAGCAGGGCCAGCGGTAGGGCGGGGAGGAGATGCGCAGGTGGACCTCGGCTGCCCCCGACTCCCGGAGCATGGCGACCACGGCCCGGGTGCTCGTGCCCCGGACGATGGAGTCGTCGATCACGACCAGGCGCTTGCCGGCGATGTTCTCCCGGATGGGGTTGAACTTCATGCGCACACCCTGGCTGCGCTGGTCCTGGCCCGGGGCGATGAACGTGCGGCCGATGTATCGGTTCCGGACCAGCCCGTGTCCGAACGGGATGCCGCTGCGCCGGGCGTAGCCCTCGGCCGCGGGGATCCCCGACTCGGGGACGGGCATGACCATGGCCTCTCGAGGCGGGTCGTGCGGGTCGGGGGGGAGCGGTGCCTGCTCGGCCAGCAGCTCCCCCATGCGCCCGCGCGCCGTGTGGACGGTCTGGCCGTAGAGCCGGCTGTCGGGCCGGGCGAAGTACACGAATTCGAACAGGCACAGCTTGGGGTCGATCCGCTGCTCGGCGAAGGGCCTGAGCGACCGGGTGCCGGTGGCATCGATGACCACGACCTCGCCGGGGTCGAGCTCCCGGACGAAATGGGCGCCGACGATGTCGAGCCCGGTGGTCTCCGACGAGAGGACCCAGCCGTTGTCGAGGCGGCCCAGGCACAGGGGGCGGAACCCGTTGGGATCCCGCACGCCGACCACGTGGGAGTCGTCCATGAGGACCAGCGAGAAGGCGCCCTTCAGCCGGGGCAGGACCTCGACCAGGGCCCGTTCCAGGTCCCGGCCGTCGCTGCGGGCCCCGGGGCCGGCTTTCACCATGGCGTGCTGGACCAGCTCGGCCACCACGTCGCTGTCGCTGTTGACCGTGCCGGTGAGGATGCCGGCGGCCTCGGTCAGCTCGGCGGTGTTGGTGAGGTTGCCGTTGTGGCCGAGCACGAACCCGGCGTCACCCGTCTCCCGGTAGATGGGCTGGGCGTTGCCCCACGTGCTGGCCCCGGTGGTGGAGTACCGGACGTGGCCCACGGCCAGGTGGCCCTGCAGGGGCGCCAGGGTCCGGCCGTCGAACACGTGGGACACCAACCCCATGTCCTTGACGACGGTGATCGTGTCGCCGTCGCTCACCGCCATCCCCGCCGACTCCTGCCCCCGGTGCTGCAGGGCGTACAGTCCCAGGTAGGTCAGCTGGGCGACAGGATGGCCGGGGGCGTAGACACCGAAGACCCCGCAGGCCTCCTTGGGGGTGTCGTCGTCAGGATTGCCGGCTGCATGTTCGCCGACGGCGTCCACCTCCACTGATCCATTCTCCCACAGGGCGCCCGCCATGTCGCGGTTCGGGGACTCCTAGCTCTCGCCGAGCGGGACGGCCGGCAGCGGGAGGTCGGCCACGACCGTGACCGGTGCGACGTCGACGGCGACCACCGGTGCGGGCCGGGCGGGAGTGGGCGTGGTGCCCTTGTCCTGGGGCTCCTCGGTGGAGGGCGCGTCCGGTTCGGGCGCCACGGGGGGCGGCGGGACGACGTCCGGTTTGGTTGCCACCGGTGCGGGTGGGGAGGAGGGTTCGTAGGCGGTCCTCGCCTCCGGCGTGGAAGGGGCCGGATCGGCCTCCTCCGCTTCGACCTCGGTTGCCGGAACGTCCACCTGTGGTTCGGCGACCGGGACGGCGGTCGCCGAAGCCGGTGGCGCGGTCACGGCCCGCGGCGCCGGCGCGGTGGCCCGGGTGACGGGGGGTGGGGCGAGCGGTACCGGCTCGTCGGTCCGGACGGTGACGACGGTGACGACCGGCGCCGGCGGTTCCGCTGCCGGCGCCTCGGGCGCCGGAGATGCGGCGCCGAGGCTGACGGCCACCGAGACGACGGCGGCCACCACCCCGCCCGCCGCCTTCCCTGCCGTGTGCTGGACGGCCGAGGCCGCGGCCGCGGTGCCGGCCATGACCGCGTGGGGGGCGAAGACGAGTGCCGCCCCGATGGTTGCCGCCGCCGAGCGCACGGGAAGGACGCCGGCCACCCTCCCGCCCTCGCCGGCCACGCTGCGGTAGGAGAGGGCCAGGCGGCGGCGGGCCCGGAGCAGCAGGGAGTCCACCGCCCCGACGGACAGGCCGAGGCGCTCGGCGATCTCGCCGGGCCGGAGCCCCTCCCAGTCCCGGGCGATGACCGCCCGGCGCTGGCGGTCGGGCAGGCTGGCCAGCGCCTCGTGCACCTGGGCGGCCCGTTCCCGCGCCAGCACGGACTGCTCAGGTTCGTTCGGGCGGTGCTCCCGGCCCCCCGCCAGCGGCTCCTCGCGTGGCTCCACGCGGGCCCGGGCCCGGAAGGCGTCCATGCACAGGGAACGGGCGATGACGTGGACCCACGGCCCGAACCGACGGTCGCCAGCGCACTGGTCGATGCGTTCGAAGGCCCGGACGAACGCCGCCTGGGCCAGCTCGTCGGCCTCGCCCGGGTCGTTGACCCGGCGGGCGCACGCCCGCCGCACGTCGGGATAGTGGCGACGGAACAGCACGGCGAAGGCGTCGACGTCGCCCGCTTGAACGGCCCGTACGAGCGCGCCGTCGTCGCCTTGATCTGGGGCGGTAACGGCCAAACGAACTCCCACTCCGGTTCGGTCCGGTTGCGCGCTCACTTTATGCCTACGGGGCGCGGCGGTGCAGTGAACGCCGGATGGCGCTCAGCTGACGATTTCCTGAAGCTTCCGGGGCAGGGCGCCGGTCCAGGCGTCGAGCGCGTCGGCCACCGGGAGGTCGACCGTCCCCCGCACCAGGAGCCGGTCGCCCCCCGCCCGGCCGAGGGCGACGACCGCCACACCGGCTGCCGCCGCCCGCTGCGCCACCTCGTCGACGTGGCGGGCGGGAACGCCCACGACAACGCGGGACGGGCTCTCGGAGAACAGCCCGGCGTGGCCCCCGTCGACCTCGACCTCGAACCCGGTGCCCGACCGCACTGCCATCTCGGCCAGGGCCAGGCCGATCCCGCCGTCGCTCACGTCGTGGATGCCGTCGACCAGCCCGTCTCCCACCAGGCCCCGCACCAGCTCGCACACCGCGGCGTGGGCCGCGGCGTCGACCGGCGCCAGCTCGCCGCCCCGGTGGCCATGGGCGGTCTCGGCCCAGCGGGACCCGGCCAGGGTGGTGGCGGGCGCACCGAGCTGGAGGAGGTGGTCACCGTCACGCAGGCCCACGCCCGGAGGGCGACGGCTCAGCTCGTCGATCACGCCCAGCACGCCGATGACCGGCGTGGGGTCGATGTCGACGCCGTCGGAGGAGTTGTAGAGGCTCACGTTGCCGCCGACGACCGGGAGGCCCAGCGCCCGGCACGTGCCGGCCAGCCCGTCGACGGCCTCGGAGAGCTGCCACATGACCTCGGGATGCTCGGGGTTCCCGAAGTTCAGGCAGTTGACGACGGCCAGCGGCCGGGCACCGGCACAGGCGACGTTGAGGACGGCCTCGGCCACCAGGAGCGCCGTGCCCTGCCGCGGGTCGAGGGCGCACCAGCGGCTGTTGCTGTCGGTGGTGACGGCGAGCGCCCGGGGCGACGGTGGCAGGCCAGGGGCCTTGAGGCGGAGCACGGCGGCATCGCCTCCGGGGCCCTCGACAGTGTTGAGGAAGAGCTGGTGGTCGTATTGGGTCCAGACCCACGATGTGTCGGCCAGCATGGCCAGCAGGTCGGGCCCGCAGTCGGCGGGCCCGGGGAGGCGGGACGGGTCGTCGGCCCGCCGGGCGTCGAGGTCGGCCGGCGGCCGCATCGGGCGTCTGTAGCGGGGGGCGTCGTCGTGCAGGGTGGCGGCCGGGACGTCGGCCAGCACCTCGCCGCCGGGACCGTCGAGAATGCGCAGTTTGCCGCCGGAGGTGACGGTGCCGACGACGGTGGCCTGGACCTCCCACCGCCGGCAGACGTCGAGCACGGCGTCGAGGTCGGCGGGCTCCACGATGGCCAGCATCCTCTCCTGCGACTCGCTGGTCATGATCTCGGCCGGCACCATCCCCTGTTCCCGCAACGGGACGGCCCGCACGTCGACGTCCATGCCCAGCCCGCCCCGTGACGCGGTCTCGCTGGTGGCGCAGCACAGCCCGGCACCGCCCAGGTCCTGGATGCCCACGACCAGGTCGGCGTCGAACAGCGCCAGGCAGGCCTCGATGAGGCGCTTCTCCTCGAAGGGGTCGCCCACCTGGACGCTGGGCCGCTTGGCCTCGTCGCCGTCGGAGAACTCGGCCGAGGCCAGCACGCTGACCCCGCCGATGCCGTCGCGCCCGGTGGACGAGCCGAGGAGGACGGCCAGGTTGCCCACCCCCTCGGCCCGGGCCAGGACCAGGCGCTCGTGGCGCATGAGGCCGACGCACGCCACGTTGACGAGGGGGTTGCCCGAGAAGCACTCCCGGATGGACAGCTCGCCCCCCACGGTGGGCACGCCCACCGAGTTGCCGTATCCGGAGACCCCGCTCACCACGCCTTCCATCACCCAGCGGTTCCGCGGCCCGTCGACCGGGTCGTCGAGCGGTCCGAAGTGCAGGGAGTCGAGCAGGGCGATGGGCCGGGCGCCCATGGTGAAGATGTCGCGGATGATGCCGCCCACGCCCGTGGCCGCCCCCTGGTAGGGCTCGATGGCCGAGGGGTGGTTGTGGCTCTCGATGCGCAGGGCGACGGCCAGCCCGTCGCCCACGTCGACCACGCCGGCGTTCTCGCCGAAGCCGGCCAGCACCCACGGCGCCTCGAACGGCAGGCGGCCCAGGTGGACACGGGACGACTTGTAGGAGCAGTGCTCGGACCACATGACCGCGTACATGGCCAGCTCGAGGTCGTTGGCCGGCCGGCCCAGGAGGCGGGTGATCGCCTCGGCTTCGTCGTCGGTCAGGCCCAGCTCGCGGTGGAGGGCACGCGCCATGGACGGCAACCTACCGGATATCACGCCGTCCGGCTCGACTTGATGTTTGCGTGAAAGAGGGCCAGAATCGGGGAAATGCCTGCAAAGACGAAAAGATCAAGATCTCCCATGAGCGATGCCCACAAGGCCGCCTTGGCGGAAGGCCGCGAGCAGGGAAGAGCGGTGCGTCGGTATCTCGAAGCGCTCGAGGCACACAAGCCCAAGCGCGGTCGCAAACGCACGCCTGAGTCGGTCCAGAAGCGTTTGGCGGCGATCGACGAGAAGCTGGCCGATGCCGATGCCCTCACCCGCCTGCATCTCGTCCAGGAGAGGATGAACCTGGAGAACGAGCTGGCGTCGTCCGACACCACCGTCGACCTCCAGGCCCTCGAGGACGACTTCGTGGCCGCCGCCGCTCCCTACGGTGCCCGCAAGGGCGTCACCTACGCGGCGTGGCGCCAGCTCGGTGTCGACCCGGGGGTCCTGCGCCGGGCCGGCGTCAAGCGCGCCGCCGAGTAGGATTTCGCCTTCGCAACCGGAGGTTGCTCGGCGAGTTCTAAGGTGCTCGCTCGGCCGGCGGAGCCGGCTCTCGCTCGCGTTTCTTCTTGGCCGGCAGCCGTGGAGGCCGCCTGGCGGCGGCGTCAGCGGCCTCCGGCAACAGCCTGGGAAACCGGGGGGTGTAGTTCGCCTTTCCCTACGCCGGCACGCGGTCGGCGGCGGCCAGCAGCAGCGAACTGAGAAGCCGCCGGCCGTCGTCGGAGCCCAGGAGGGGGTCGCACGCCCGCTCGGGGTGGGGCATGAGCCCGACCACGTTCCGCCCCGAGGAGCAGACACCGGCGATGTCGTCCACCGAGCCGTTCGGATTCTGCACATATCGCAGAACCACACGGTCCTCGGCCCGCAATTCGGCCAGTGTCTCGGCCGAGCAGGTGTAGTTGCCCTCAAAGTGGTTGATGGGCAGGCGGAGTACGTCCCCAACCGCGGTGGCGCAGGTGAGGGCTGATTGTGTGCTGGCCACGACCACGTCAGTGGGCGTACAGAGAAACCGCGCCCCCCGGTTCTTTTGCAGTGCGCCGGGCAGGAGCCCGGCTTCGGTGAGGACCTGGAAGCCGTTGCAGATGCCGATGACCGGACCGCCGGCGGTAGCGAATTCGGTCACTGCGGCCATGATCGGGCTGAATCGGGCGATCGCCCCGGGCCGCAGGTAATCCCCGTGGGCGAACCCACCGGGCAGGACCACGGCGTCCACGGGGCCGAGGGCCCGGTCGCCGTGCCAGACCAGCCGGCCCTCGGCGCCCAGGCCCTGCAGGGCCTCGACCACGTCGTGCTCGCAGTTGGAGCCGGGGAAGACGACGACGCCGACGGTCACCATCAGGCGGGCACCGACTGACCCAGGAACACCTCGGTGTCCTCGATCACCGGGTTGGCCAGCAGCCGGTGGCAGAGGTCGTCGACCTGGCGACGGGCGGCACCCTCGTCGGCGGCCTCGACGATGAAGCGGATGGCCTTGCCGACCCGCACGTCGTGCACGCCGGCGAAGCCGAGCGCCGGCAGGGCCCGCTGGATCGTCGCCCCCTGGGGGTCGGCGATGCCGGGCCGCAGCCGCACCTCCACCAGCACCGGAAACCTCATGGGGTCACCTTGCCACGCCGGTGGAGCGGTCGAACGGCTTTCCGGTGAGGCGTTCGTAGGCCGACACGTACCGGTCGGAGGTCTCCTGGACCACCTCGGGAGGCAAGGCGGGGGCGGGCGGGCGCTTGTCCCAGCCGGTGCTCTCCAGCCAGTCGCGCACCGGCTGCTTGTCGAACGAGGGCGGGGTGGTGCCCGGCTGCCACGCCGACGCCTCCCAGAACCGGGACGAGTCGGGGGTCAGCACCTCGTCGCAGAGAGCCAGCTTCCCGTCGATCCACCCCAGCTCGAACTTGGTGTCGGCGATGATGATGCCCGCCTTGGCGGCCCGGTCGGCGGCCCGCTCGTACACCCGCAGGCTGATGGCGGCGGCCTCGGCGGCCACGTCTTCACCGACCAGCTCGGCCGCCTGGTCGAAGGAGATGTTCTCGTCGTGGTCGCCGGCCTCGGCCTTGGTGGACGGGGTGAAGAGCGGGTCGGGGAGCTGCTGGGACTGCTGGACGCCGGGCGGCAGCCGCATCCCGTGGACGGTGCCGTGCTCGTTGTACTCCTTCCACGCCGAGCCGGACAGGTAGCCGCGTACGATGCACTCGATCGGCAGCATCTCGGCCTTACGCACCAGCATCGAGGACCCGTCGACCTTGATCAGGTGGTTGGGCACGATGTCGGTCATCTGGTCGAGCCAGAAATCGGTCAGCAGGGTGAGCACCCGGCCCTTGTGGGGGATGGGCTGGTCGAGGACCACGTCGAAGGCGGAGATGCGGTCGGACGTCACCATGAGCAGGGTGTCGTCCCCCGCGTCGTAGATGTCGCGGACCTTGCCGGAGTA
>JBOGIE010000108.1:0-7284 GCA_050742435.1 Acidimicrobiales bacterium
TGGCCATCAGCGACGGGAACGGCAAGGGGGCGGCCGAGTCCGCGGTCACCCTGGGCCGGCCGCTGGAGGACTTCGACGAGCAGGCGTTCTGCGCCCGGGCCTCGGACCTGGTCGAGCGCAGCCAGGGAGTGGCCGTCGAGGACATCGACGCCGGCTCCCTGGTCATGGAGCTCATGCGCATCTCCGGCGACCACGGCCTTCGCCTGCCCCCGGAGCTGTCCATGCTGGGCAAGGCCCTCCTCAACCTCGACCAGGTGGCCCGCCAGCTCGACCCCACGTTCGACCCCAGCGACGCCATCCGCCGCCACACCGACACCATCCTCGAGACCCAGATGCGGCCGTCGTCGGGGAGCGCGTTCGCCACCCTGCTGGAGGCCCGGGACTTTGTCGAGCAGCTCCCGGGCCGGGTCAACAAGGTCATGGACGCCATGGCCGAGGGCACGTTCCACCTCGACGTCCACGCCTTCGACGAGGCCGAGCTCATGCGCGGCTTCCAGAAGCTGGCCAACCGCCTCACCATGGGCCTGGTCCTGGCCGCCCTGATCGTGGGGGCGGCCATGCTGGTCCAGGTCGAGACGTCGGCCCAGCTGTTCGGCTACCCCACCCTCGCCATCGTCTGCTTCATGGGCGCCGCGGCCTGCGGCTTCGCCCTCCTCGTGTCGATCCTGCGGTCCGACCGCAAGGTGAACGCGCAGACCCGCGACAAGCGCCTCTGAGGGAATCAGTCCAGGAACAACCTCACGGCGACGACCACGCCGACCACCACGATCACCGCCCGCAGCCAGGCCGGCGGGATGCGCCGGCCCAGGGTGGCGCCCAGCTGGCCCCCGCAGATGGCCCCCGCGGCCAGCAGCCCGGCCACCGCCCAGTCGACGTCGGCGAAGGCGATGAACAGCAGGGCGGCCACGCCGTTGACCAGGGCGGCCAGGACGTTCTTCAGGGCGTTCAGCCGCTGCAGGCCGTCGTCGATGAAGATGCCGAGCAGGGCGATCAGGATGACGCCCTGGGCCGCCCCGAAGTACCCGCCGTAGATCCCCGTGCCCAGCACGGCGACGAACAGGAACGCCCCGCCATGGGGATGGGAGGCCGCCCGGTCCCCCGTCGCCATCCGCTTGGCCAGCCGGGGCTGTACGGCCACCAGGAGGGCGGCCACCAGGATGAGGAGGGGCACCACCCGGTCGAACACCGAGGCGGGCAGGGCCAGCAACAGCAGCGCCCCGGTCACCCCCCCGGCCAGGGAGGCGACCCCCAGCACCCGCAGGCGCGGGCGCTGACCCTCCAGCTCCCGCCGGTAGCCGATCGCCCCGCTGATCGACCCCGTGACCAGGCCCACGGTGTTGGAGACGTTGGCCACCACCGGCGGGTAGCCCAGGGCCAACAGCGTCGGGAAGGTGATCAGCGAGCCCGAGCCCACGATGGTGTTGAGGGTTCCGGCGGCCAGCCCGACGGAGAGGACGGCCAGTGCCGCGGCGGGGGACATGTCCGACCAGTCTGTGTCCGCTGGACCACCGTGGCGGTGGTCCAGCGGACAGAAAACCTAGGGCACCGCGGTGGGCTGCTTATCGGCCACCGGGGCGGTGGGCTGGCCGCGGCGGGCGCCCACGGCGACGACCAGGAGCAGGAGCCCGGCCAGGGCCAGGCCGGCCATGGCCGCCGCCACGTTGCGGGCGGTGTCGCCCCCCGCCCCCAGGACCTCGAACTGCACGGCCCGGCCGAAGATGTCCTGGACGGGCGTCTGCTCGGTGCCCAGGCGGGTGTCGTCCCAGCCGAAGACGGTGTACTCCTCGGCCGAGGCGATGGCCGGCGGGCCCCGCATGTCCGACCCGTTGCTCCACACGCCCAGGCGGCGGTTGATGGGCCGGTCGGTGACCTTGAGGTTGGGCGACCAGGTCTCCCCGTTGTCCTCCGACCAGGTGGCGTAGACGTCGTTGGTGAAGGCCCCGTTGTCGTCCCGGAAGTCCCACCAGGCGGCGGTGACCCGGCCGTCGGGTGCGACGTCGAGGTTGGGGGTGACCTGGAGCTTGATGGACAGCGGGTCCTGGTCGTCGTTCAGCTTCTTGGGCTGGGTCCAGGTGCGGCCGCCGTCGGTGGAGCGCACGTGGTAGATGTCCCGGTCGGCCCGGCCCGCGGGCTGGTCGGGCTTGTCCTCGTAGGCGGCGTGGAGGGTGCCCTGCTCGCCACCCTCGGGGCTCCACTTGAGCATCTGCACGCCCTCGGGGTAGTTGCCGGGCGGGGTGGCCTCGAACACCTCCCACGTCTTGCCCTGGTCGGTCGACCGGCCGAGGAGCAGCGGCGTGGGGGCGGCGGTGGCGAAGCCCCCCAGGGTGCCGCCCGGGTACAGGGCGTAGACCGTGCCGTCGTCGGCCACCGCCAGCTGCGTGGTGCCGAAGAAGTTGGCGACCGGGTACTCCTTGCCCGCGGCGTCGCGTACCGTCTTCTTGTAGAAGCTGGAGACGTCGACCGGGTCGCCGAAGGTCCTGCCGCCGTCGGTGGAGGCGGCCACGTTGATCTGCGACGGCGCACCCGACTTGTTGGGGAAGCGGGTGCCCCAGCCCACGTAGACGATGTCCTGGGCACCGTTCTTGGTGTCGACGGCCAGGGCGCTGACGATGTTGCCCTCGACCGCCTCGCCCTGCAGCACCCGGGCGTTGCGGACGATGGAGGTGTCCCAGGAGTCGCCCAGGTCGTCGGACTTGCCCAGCAGGACGGTCTTGTTGAACCGCTGGCCGCCGTCCTCGTCGCCCCAGCCGGCCAGGGCGTAGTAGAGGGTGTGGTCGCGACCCCAGGCCAACGGGGTCTCGGCCGCCATCCAGGCGATGTAGAAGCAGTAGGGGAACGACGGCGGGGACGGGGTGGCGTCGAGCCGGTCCCAGCTCATGCCGCCGTTCTCGGACCGGAACGTGTGGCACGTCCGGGCCCGGGCGTCCACGGCCGAGGCGATGATGCGCTTGGGCTCGTCGGGATCGACGGCGAGGAACGGGGCCAGGTAGGTGCGGCTGGGCGACTGGTCCTCGATGCTGACGTGGCTGGACGAGGTGAGGCGGGGCGGGTCGGCGGCGAAGGCCGCGGCCTGCCCGGCCAGGACGACGGCGACCACCGGGACCAGCCAGGCCCGGCTGCGGCGGGGGCGGCGGAGGGCGCTCACTTGGACGGGGAGACGGTCTCGGCCGCGGCCGGGGCCTGCGGGCGCCGGGTCACGAGGATGGCGACCGCACCACCCAGGAAGAGGGCGGCGCCGGCCACGCCGAGGGCGACGAGGACCAGGTGGCCGGTGCTCACGCTCTCCTCCTCGGCCAGGCCCACCGGCTCCTGTTCCGCGTCGGGCAACGGAGGCGCCTCGGAGAGCACCGGGGCGGCGCCGTTGGGGGCGACGACCTGGAGGGTGGCCTGCGAGGGAACGCCCCGGATGTAGGTCTCGCCGGGCGTCAGCGTCTGGGTGGCGAAGAGCTGGTAGGTGCCGGGCCGGGCGTCGGCGGGGATGGTGACCGTCCCCGGGCCGAACTGGGCGTAGGACTCGGTGTTGGGCTGGAACGTGCCCAGGACCGGGCCGGTCGGGGACCCCCAGCGGATCTCCACCGGGTTCGTGGGGCCGTAGCCCCGGGGCCCGTAGACCGACACCTCCTGGCCGGGCCGGGCCTGCCCGGGCGTCACCTGGAGCTGGGCCACGTGCGGCGCCCACGACGGTGCCGCCCCCAGCATCACCAGCACGACTGCTGCGCCTGCGGCCAGAAATGACCGCGTCAACCACGAAGACGTGCGCATTGCACCCTCCCCCGAGAGACCCCTACCGAAGAAACAAGTGTACCGGGGGAATAAACACAGTTTGGCCTTGGTCTAACCGGCCATGCCGACCGCCATCATCACCGGGGCGTCACGGGGACTGGGCCTGGCCCTGGCCCGGGCGCTCGCCGAACGAGGTTGGAAGCTGGTGCTCGACGCCCGCGGCGCCGAGGCCCTGGAGCAGGCGGCCACCGACGTGTCGGCCGCCGCGCCCGGCGGGGCCGAGGAGGTGGTGGCCGTTCCCGGCGACGTGGCCGACCCCGACCACCGCCAGGCGTTGGTCGACGCCGCCGGCCGCCTGGGCGGTCCCGACCTGCTGGTCAACAACGCCAGCCTCCTGGGCCCCAGCCCCCAGCCCCAGCTGGCCGACTACCCCCTCGATACCTTCCGACAGGTCTACGAGGTCAACGTGGTGGCCCCCCTGGCCCTGATCCAGCTGGCCCTGCCCCTGCTGGCCCAGTCGCCCCAGGGCGCCGTCCTCAACGTCACGTCGGACGCCGGGGTCGAGGGCTACGAGGGCTGGGGCGGGTACGGGTCGTCGAAGGCCGCCCTGGAGCAGCTGTCGAAAGTGCTGGCCGCCGAGCAACCCGAGCTTAAGGTGTGGTGGGTCGACCCGGGCGACATGAACACCCAGATGCACCAGGAGGCCTATCCCGGCGAGGACATCTCCGACCGGCCGCCGCCCGAGGAGAGCGTCCCGGGCCTGCTCAAGCTGCTGGACGAGGACGCGCCCAGCGGGCGGTACCAGGCGAGGCCAGGCCGATGACGGCCACCCTCACCACCGAGCCGCCCATCGTCTTCCAGCTACCCCACGAGCTCGAGGCGCACGAGCCGCCCGAGGCCCGGGGGCTGTCCCGGGACGACGTCCGGCTGCTCGTCTCCCGCCCGGGCGAGGAGCCGGCCCACGCCCGCTTCCGCGACCTGCCCCACATCCTCGATCCCGGCGACCTGCTGGTGATCAACACGTCGGCCACCCTGCCCGCCTCCCTGGACGCCGCCCGCCCGGACGGCACCACCGTGGAGCTCCACCTGTCGACCCCGCTCCCGGCCGGGCTCTGGGTGGTCGAGCTGCGCCGGCCGGCCCGGCCCGGCACCCTCCCCTTCCGGGACGACGTCGCCGGCGAGACCCTGACCCTCCCGGGCGGCGCCCGAGCCGAGCTGCTGGCCCGCTACCCCCGCTCCGGGCGCCTGTGGGTGGCCGTCCTCCACCTGCCGATGGGCGTCGAGGACTACCTCGCCGTCCACGGCCGGCCCATCCGCTACGGCCACGTCGAGGGCGACTGGCCGCTGTCCGCCTTCCAGACCGTCTACGCCAACGAGCCCGGCAGCGCCGAGATGCCCAGCGCCGGCCGGGCCTTCAGCACCGAGCTGATCACCGCCCTCGTGGCCCGGGGCATCGGGATCGCGCCGCTCGTGCTGCACGCCGGCGTGGGGTCGCTGGAGACCCGCGAGCTGCCCGCCCCCGAGCCGTTCCGGGTCCCGGCCACCACCGCGGCCCGGGTCAACGCCACCCGGGCCAACGGCGGTCGGGTCATCGCCGTGGGGACCACCGTCGTCCGGGCCCTGGAGACGGTGGGCGACGCCTGCGGGGTGGCCCATCCCGGCGAGGGCTGGACCGAGGTCATCATCACCGCCGAGCGGGGCGTCCGGGTGGTCGACGGGCTCCTGACCGGCTGGCACGAGCCGGCCGCCTCCCACCTGCTCATGCTCGAGGCGGTGGCCGGGCGGGAGATGCTCGACGACGCCTACCGGGCCGCCCTGGCCGGCCGCTACCTGTGGCACGAGTTCGGCGACCTCCACCTCTTACTGCCGTGAACGGGCACCTCCTACTGCCGTGAACGGGCACCTCCTACTGCCGTGAACGGGCACCTCCTACTGCCGTGAACGGGCACCTCCTGCTGCCGTGAGCCCGCTCAAGCTGTCGTCCCGTGGCACCGAGCTGGTCCAGGTGCTCAAGCACGCCGGCGAGGCCACGGCAGAGGAGCTGGCCGACCGGCTGGGGGTCACGGTCAGCGCCGTGCGCCAGCAGCTGGACGGGCTGGCGGCCGAGGGGCTGGTGGCCTGGCGCCCGCAGGCCCGGGGCCGGGGCCGGCCCACCCACCTCTACCACCTGACCCGGGCAGCCGAGCCCCTCTTCCCCAAGGCCTACGGCGGCCTGACCACCGAGCTGCTCGGGTACGTGGCCGAAGCCGACCCCTCCCTCGTCGACGGCATCTTCGACCGGCGCGGCCAGCGCCGGCTGGAGGGCGCCCAGCCCCGGCTGGCCAACGCCGGCGACAGCCTGGCCGCCCGGGTGGCCGAGCTGGCCCGCATCCTGGACGAGGACGGCTACCTGGCCTCGTCCGAGGCCCGGCCCGACGGGACGTTCCGCATCGTGGAGCACAACTGCGCCGTCCTCGACGTGGCCGAGCGCTACGGCCAGGCCTGCACCAGCGAGATCGCCTTCCTCCGCCGAGCCCTTCCCGACGCCCGGGTGGAGCGGGTCAGCCACATGATCGCCGGCGCCCACGCCTGCGCCTACGAGATCTGCCCCCGTTCCTGAGCGAACGAGTAGGGAGGGCGGAACACCCCCTCCTCGGTGACGATGGCGGTCACCAGCTCGGCCGGGGTGACGTCGAACGCCCGGTTCTCCACCGCCACGCCGGCCGGGGCGATGGCATGGCCCTCGATCGACGTGACCTCCTCGCCGGCCCGGCGCTCGATGGGGATGTCCGCGCCCGTGGGGCAGTCCGGGTCGACCGTCGACAGAGGCGCGGCCACGTAGAACGGCACGCCGTGGTGGCGGGCCAGGACGGCCAGGCCGTAGGTGCCCACCTTGTTGGCCACGTCGCCGTTGGCGGCGATGCGGTCGGCGCCCACCACCACCAGGTCGACCTCGCCGCCGGCCATGAGCGACCCGGCCATGACGTCGGCCACGAGGGTCGCGGGGATGTGGAGCCGGTCGAGCTCCCAGGCGGTCAGCCGGGCGCCCTGGAGGACGGGCCGGGTCTCGTCCACCCAGACGGACGGGCGCCGGCCGGACTCGGCCGCGGCCCGGATCACCCCCAGGGCCGTGCCGTAGCCGGCGCAGGCCAGGGCCCCGGCGTTGCAGTGGGTGAGGACGCGGCCACCCTCCGGGACCAGCGCCGCACCGTGGGCCCCCAGCCGGCGGTTGCGCGCCACGTCGTCGACAGCCAGGCGCTGCGCCTCGGCCACCGGATCGGCGGCCTCCAGCCCCCGTGCCACCCCCCACGCCAGGTTCACCGCCGTGGGGCGGGTGGCCACGAGCCGGGCCGCGGCCTCGTCGGCCGGCACGCCCGTGACCGCGGCCAGGGCCATGCCCATGGCCCCGGCCACCCCCAGGGCCGGCGCACCTCGCACGGCCAGGGTGCGGATGGCGTGGCACAGCTCGTCGACCGTGCGGGCCTCCACGAAGTCCAGCCGCCCCGGAAGCAGGCGCTGGTCGATCATCCGCACGCAGCCGTCCCGCCATTCGATGGTCGGCGGGATGAGGTCGGCAGTCAC
>JBOGIE010000108.1:7384-8813 GCA_050742435.1 Acidimicrobiales bacterium
TCGCCGCCCTCGAACAGGGTGCCGCCGAACCCTCCGGCCACCACGTAGTCGGCCCCGCACAGCCGCAGCAGGCCGGCCAGGACCGCGCCCGTGGGCCCGAAGTCGGGGTTGCGGGCCCACGGTCCCGAACCGGCCCGGTGGGCGAACAGGGGCACGCCCAACCCGGCCTCCCGCAGGGCCACTAGGCCGCCCAGGCCCTGCCCGAAGGGGTTGAGGAGCAAGCCGGTGGCGCCCAGGTCAACGGCCAGGCGGGCCCGGTCGAGCAGGGAGGTGGCCGGGCCGGTGACGTTCGGGCAGTACACGACGCCCGGCTCCAGCACCTTGGCCACCGCCCGGACGCGGGCGGCCAGCGGGCACCACGGTGGGTCGCCCAGGGTCTCGTCGTCCTTCACGAACCGGGCGCCGCCCGCCACCGCGGCCCGCACCACGTCGGCCACCTCGCCGGGCGACAGCCCGAGCGGAGGCTTGACGATCACCCCCACGTCGACCCGGCCGGTGGCGCCGAACGCCGGGCCGGGCAGCAAGCCGGGCGGCACGGTGAGGGCCACCAACCGGCAGCGGGTCAGCCGTCGCAGCTCCATGACCTCCCCGGCGATCACCGAGGTGAGCAGCAGGGCGACGTCGGCGCCCCAGTTGTCCTCGGGCAGATCGACCGAGACCGTCCTGCCGTCGTCGGAGGAGACGCGGCCGCCCAGAGGTTCCAGGATGCCGACGGCCCCCGGCGGGCTCAGCTCGAAGGTGGCCCGGAACATGTGCTCCGAGCCTAGGGTTACGCCGCCTGGCGGCGGGCGGCCTCCTGACGACGGCGGCGCAGGCGCTTGCGATCGGTCTCGGTCATGCCGCCCCAGACGCCGTCGTCCTGCCGGGTGATCAGGGCGAACTCCAGGCAGGCCTCGCGAACGGGGCAGGCGGCGCAGACGGCGAGGGCCTGGGCGGCCTCTTCTTCGGTCTCGGGGAAGAAGAGGCCGGTATCGAGGTCGCGGCAGGCCGCGTCCTGTCGCCAGTCGTCGGGGTCGTAGGTGGTAACGGTCGCAGCCATGACGTCTTTCCAACAACGGTGTCGGCACCGGCATTCCTTCCCTTGAACGGAGCGTGATGGCCCCACGTGCGGGGTAGGGCTCCCGGCATGGTCGACCGCCAGAACCTCCCCCGGCCCGCCCCCGAGGTCACCGAGGACGGTGTCCCCTCCATGGACGAGATCCCCGAGGACCTCCTGGTCACCGGGGATCCCGTCGAGGGTGAGATGCCCCCCCTCGACCGCCCGCAGGCGGTCAAGGACTGGGGTACCACCACCTCCGAGCCGCTCGCACAGGAACCGATGGACGTGCGCGTGTCCCGGGAGCAGCCCGACGTCGGGGCGGCCGGGAGCGACGACGCCGACCGCCAGTTCCTGGAGCCGGGCGCCGACGACGGCCTGGGCGACGACGAG
>JBOGIE010000109.1:0-8790 GCA_050742435.1 Acidimicrobiales bacterium
TGAGGACGGCGACGGGGGCGTCGCGGCGAGGGCTCAGGGTGATCGTCCCGTCGGTGCGGGGCGCCCGGTAGCCCTGGGCCGGGGCGCCGTCGACCCATGCGAAGAACCCGGGCTGCACGCCGATGCCCGACTCGGCCTCCACCTGGCCGGCCAGCTCCATCTGGAAGGCCCGGGCCATGCCGATCCCGTTCTCGTGCTGCGGGAAACCCTCGTAGGCCTCGGCCTCGGGGAACGGGCGGCCGGCCAGCAGGTAGTACTCGTCGGCGGCGAACACCAGCCGGCGGCCGAGCGCGGCGCGGAACACCTCCTGCCACTCCCCCACCAGGTCGACCACCGCGGTGGCCTCCTCGATCGTGTGGGGGCGCATGGCCGCCTCGGTGTTGTACCGGCTGACCCCGAGGGGGACCACGCAGGCGGTGGACAGCTCGGGGTACTGGTCGAGGATGCCGGTGAGGCTGTCGTCGAGCACCGCGCCGTCGTTGACCCCCGGGCACACGACGATCTGGCCGTGCACCTCGATCCCGTGGTCGAGGAGGGCCCGCAGCCAGCGCAGGCTGGTGGCCCCCCGGCGGTTGCGCAGCATGCGGGCACGCAGCGCCGGGTCGGTGGCGTGGATGCTGACGTTGAGCGGGCTCAGCCGCGCGGTGACCACCCGTTCCAGGTCCATCTCGGTGAAGCGGGTGAGGGTGGTGAAGTTCCCGTACAGGAACGACAGGCGGTAGTCGTCGTCCTTCAGGTAGAGGCTCTGGCGAAGAGAGGGGGGCAGCTGGTGGATGAAGCAGAACTCGCAGTGGTTGTCGCAGGTGCGGACCTTGTCGAACAGGGCGGAGGACACCTCGGCCCCGAGCGGCTCCCCCTCGTCCTTGGCGACGAGCACCTCGAGCTCCAGGCCGCCCCTGCGCACCTCCAGGTCGACGTCGGCCTCGTCGGCCAGCAGCCGCCACTCGATGACGTCGCGCGGCTGCTTGCCGCTGAGCGAAACCACCTCGTCGCCCGGCTGGAGCCCGGCCCTGGACGCCGGAGATCCGGGCGCGACGGCAACGACCCGGGGCAAGGACACGCGTCAAGGATACGGGAGAGCCACGTCCTGCCGTTCTGGCTGCAGTTACCCGCTCATACGACGGCTAACTGCAGCCAGAAGCGAGGGGCGCGGCCGGTAGGCTGGCTGGGTGGACGTCGACCGGGTGCTGCTGGCCGCGCCGCGCGGGTTCTGTGCCGGGGTGGAGATGGCCATCAAGGCCCTGGGCTGGATGGTCAGGGTCTTCGAGCCGCCGGTGTACTGCTACCACGAGATCGTCCACAACGGGCTGGTCGTCGACCGGTTCCGGGAGCTGGGCGTGGTGTTCGTCGACGACGTCTCCGAGGTGCCCCCGGGCGCCCCGCTGATGCTGAGCGCCCACGGCTCCGCCCCCGAGGTGGTCGAGGCCGCCCGGGCGCGGGGCGGGTTCGTGGTCGACGCCGTCTGCCCCCTGGTCACCAAGGTCCACCACGAGGTCAAGGTGCGGGCGGGCAAGGGGTTCTCCATCCTCTACGTGGGCCACGAGGGCCACGACGAGGCGGTGGGGACGATGGCCGTCGCCCCCGCCTCGATCCACCTGGTGGAGTCCGAGGACGAGGTGGGCGCCCTGCCCGACCCGGGTGGACCGGTGGCCCTCCTGGCCCAGACCACGCTCAGCCACCAGGACTGGGCCGGGGTGCTGGACGCGGCCCGGGAGCGCTTCCCCGACCTGTGGATGCCCACCCACAGCGACCTGTGCTTCGCCACCACCAACCGCCAGTCGGCCCTCACCGAGATCGCGGGCAAGGCCGACGCCATCGTGGTCATCGGCTCGGCCAACTCGTCGAACACCGTCGCCCTGGAGAAGGTGGCCCGCAACGCCGGCTGCGCCCGGGTCTACCGGGTCAACCGGGCCGAGGAGCTGCCCGACGACCTGTCGGGCGTGGTGGGCGTCACCGCCGGGGCGTCGGCCCCCGAGGAGCTGGTGCGGGAGGTGATCGCCCGCCTCGACCCCACCCAGGGGATCGAGGAGGTGGCCGTCACCAGCGAGGACGAGTACTTCCCCCCGCCCCGGGAGCTGCGGGAGCTGCTCTCGGCCCTGGACGCGGTGGTGAGCGTCACCCTGGGCGCCCCCCCGGGCGCCCGCTCGGCCTTCGCCGACGACCGCCAGCGGGCGGCCAGCGACGTGCTCGACGCCCTCGCCACGGGCTGAGCGGGGAATCAGGTCACGACGAACTGCTGCATGGCCTGGTACGTGCCGCCTGAGAACGACCAGGTGGCGGTGGCCGAGTAGATGCCCGCACCGGGTGCGGGGCACGGGGACTGGTTGCACGCCCGGGGGTCCCAGGTGGCCGAGTGGCTGAGGGACTGGCCCGGGTTGAAGGCGGCCGGCTCGACGGCGTCGGCGTGGATGACGGACCCGACGAGCGCCGCCCCGAGCGGGTCGCGGAACTCGGTCCTGAACTCGTAGCCCGTGTAGAAGCAGGGGAAGGTCGACTTGTTGCGGATGGTGCTGGTGAGGGTCACCGGCTGCCCGGACGTGGCCCTGGAGTTGTCGGTCGACGCCGTGAGCTCGATCTGGCTGGCCGCGCACAGCGGGCGGGCGGTGGTGGTTGGCGTGGTGGTGCGGGGTGCGGTCGTCGCCGTCGTCCCGCCGGTCCTCCGCGCCGTCGTGGTGGTCGTCCGCCGGGGCGCGGTGGTGGTCGAGGGCGACGGTGCTGCGGTGGTGGTGGTCTCGGCCGGGAGCACCGAGGTCGAGGTGGTCAAGGGCGGGAGCGTCGACGTGGTGGCCGGGGCCTGGCCGATGGCGGCCGCCGTCCGGCCGTCGTCATCGTCGTCGTCGACCGTCACCGCGGCCACCAGGCCGGCGACGGCGAGGACCGCAGCCGCCAGACCCAGGAACCCCACCCTGTTCGCCGCCATTTGCATCACCCCGCGTAAGCCTAGAGCAACGGAGCGTGGCCGTCAGCCCCCAATCTGGAACGACCCCCGGCCCACGTACGGCGCGGCCTCGGTCCAGGAGGCCACCACCGTGTACCGGCCGGCCGGGACCAGCGCGCACGGGTTGGCCGAGCAGTCCCGCTGGTCCCACGACCCCCCGCTCTGGAACGTCTTGCCCGGCTCGGCCTTGACCGGCAGTTGGAAGTCGGCGGTGTAGGGGAAGCTGCCCACGATCTTGCCGTTGACGTCCTCCACGTGGAAGAAGGCCCGTCCCGACACGAGGCAGGTGGTGGCCGAGCGGTTGGTGAGGGTCGACGTCCACTCCACCGTCTCCCCGGACGCGTAGGTCGACCTCTCGACCGTCACCACCACCTCCACCTCGGACACCGGGCAGGTGGTCAGGGCCGGATCGGTGGTGGGCGGCGGAGTGCCAGGTTGCGCCGGCGCCGCCGAGGTCCCGCTGGACGAGTTGCCCCCGATCGTGCCGCCGCCCGGACCGGCGGTGGTCGTGGGCGAGGCCCGCACGACGGGATCGTCGTACGGCACGCCGTTGATCGAACCCGCTCTCCGGTGGACCTCGGCCGTCGTCGTAGGAGGCGACGGCTCGGCCGCCGGAACCCGCCCGGGCTCAGCGGCGGCCGCCGCGCCGGCCGGCGGCGCGGGGGCGATCTCCGCCTCCAGGCTGGTGGTGGTGACGATCGGAGGCAGCGCCCCTCCCATCACCGGTCCCTGCCGCGGCGCCGGCCCCGCCGCCGTCACCCGGAGCTCGGGGTCGGGATCGCCTCCGGTCATCGACACCAGGGCCGACACGGGCAGGACCATGGCCAGGGCGCCGGCCACGGACAGGGTCACCCGTCGCCGGCGCCGGATCCGCTCGCCTCGCCGGCGCACCTCGGCCAGCCACTCCTCCCGTGTGCGGGACTCAGTCCAAGGCAACGGGAACCACCTCCTCCAGTCCTGCGCCCAGCCGGGCCCGCAGGCCGTTCAGCCCCCGATGGATGTGCGTCTTCACGCTGCCGAGGGAGATGCCCAGGGCCTGGGCCACCTCCTTGTCGGACAGCCCGCCCAGGTAGCGGAGGGCGATGGCCTGACGCTGGCGGGGGGCAAGCGTGAGGAGAGCGGCGTTGAGGGCGAGGCGGAGCTCCACCCCCTCCTCGAAGTCACCCGCCGGCTCGGGCCACACCTCGGGTGGCCGGCGGCGCAGGCGGTCGATCGCCAGGTTGGTCGTGACCTTGAGCAGCCAGCCGTCCCGCCACGGCAGGGCCCCGACCTTGGGCCAGCGGGCGTAGGCCCGGGCCATGGCCTCGGCGGCCACGTCCTCGGCTGCGGCCCGGTCGCCCAGGAGGCGGTGGGCCAGCCGGACGGCGCGGGGGAAGAGGGCGTCGAACGCCTCCTCGAACTCCTCGTCGTCCCCTCTCACGTGCCGGCTCCGCTCACAGGGATGAAACGCCCGGGTCGGAGGATTGGTTGACAGGGACCTCGACGCCGGCCCGGCGCTGGGCCCGGTCGAGGAGGTCCTGCAGCACCCCCTGGAGCCGGAGGGTGAGCTCCTTCACCGCCCGGCGGGACGGGTGGCGGGCCCCCTCGGCCAGCGGTTCGGGGTACAGAGGCTCCCCGACCAGGATGTGGATCTTGACCGGGCGGGGCACGGCCTTGCCCTTGGGCAGCGCCCGCTCCGAGCCGCCGATGCCGACCGGCACCAGCGGTACGCCGGCCCGGGAGGCCACGAAGGCCGCCCCCTCGTGGAGGTGCTCGATCACCGGCCCGGTGCGCCGGGTGCCCTCGGGGAAGAGGACGAGCGGCTCACCGGTCTCCAGCAGGGCGAGGGTGCGGCGCAGGGCATCACGGTCGGGGGCGCCCCGGTTGACCGGGTAGGCGCCCAGCATGGTGATGAAGCTCCCGAGCAGCTTGGAGTTCCAGAGCGACTCCTTGCCCATGTAGCCCATGCGCCGGCGGGTCACGCCCGAGACCAGGCCGAAGTCGATGAACGAGCGGTGCACCGGTGCCAGCACGAACGGCCCCCTCCTGGGCACGTTGTCCAGCCCCTCGAACGTGACCCGCCAGTACAGCTTGGCCACCAACCAGATCAGGAAGCGGACGATCTGGTAGGGGATCTGGGCGCCCTTGGCCCGGGCGTTGGCCCGGCGGGTCGGGCTCACGGCAGCATCCCCAGGATCTCCTCGACCACGTCGTCCACGGGGCGGGCCGTCGTGTCGACCACCACCGCTCCCTGGGGCACGATCAGGGGCGACACGGCCCGGGTGGAGTCGATCAGGTCGCGCCGGGCCAGGTCGTCCGCCGTCTCGTCCAGCTCCCGCCGCCGGGCCCGCTCCGCGGCGCTGGCGGTGAGGAAGACCTTGAGGTCGGCGTCGGGGAAGACCACGCTGCCGATGTCCCGGCCCTCGACCACCGCCCCGCCGTGTTCCTCGACCCACTCCCGCTGGCGCCGGACCAGTTCGGTGCGCACGCCGGCCGTGGCCGCCACCGCGCTGACCGATCGGCCGACCTCGGCGCTGCGCAGGTCGGCGGTGACGTCGTCGCCGTCGAGCATGACCCGCTCCCCCAGCTCCATGTCGGCCTCGGCCGCGATCCTCGTCAGCTCGTCGCCGACCCCCTCGCCGTTGGGATCGACGCCCCGCCGCAGGGCGGCCAGGGCCACCACCCGGTACATGGCCCCCGACTCCAGGTACGGCAGGTCGAGCCGGCGGGCGACCGCCTTGGCCACGGTGGACTTGCCCGAGCCCACCGGGCCGTCGATGGCTACGACGCGCACAGCCGCTCCAGGTCCTGGTCGAATCCCGGGTAGCTCGTGGCCACCGCCTCCCAACCGTCGATCTCCGTGGTGCCGTCCGCGGCCAGTCCGGCGACGGCCATGGCCATGGCGATGCGATGGTCCCCGTGGGAGTGCACGTGGGCGCCATGGAGGGACTTTCCGCCTTTGATCGTCAGGCCTCCGCCGTCGTGGGTGACCCTGGCCCCCAGCGCACCCAAGCTGTCAATGATCGTGGCCACCCGGTCGCTCTCCTTGACCCGTAGCTCGCGGACGTCGACGAAGCCGGTGTCGCCCTGGGCGACGGCGGCTGCCACGGCGAGGACGGGGATCTCGTCGATGAGCCCGGCGATCTCCTCCTCACCGACGCTGGTCCCGTGGAGATCCGGCGAGTAGCGGGCCCGGAGACTGCGCTCCTCCACCTGCTCGACCTGCGCCCCCATGCGGTGGAGGACGTCGAGGAACCCGGTGCGGGCCGGGCCGGTGTAGACGTCGTCGACAACCACGTCGCTGCCGGGGACGATGCAGGCGGCCACGACCCAGAACGCGGCCTGCGACGGGTCGCCGGGCACGTCGAGCTCGAACGGCTGCAGGGCGGCGGGCGGCCGGAGCCGCACCACGAGCCCGTCGGCGCTGACCTCCACGTCGGCGCCGCAGGCGGCCAGCATCTCCTCGGTGTGGGCCCGGGTGACGACCGGCTGGCGGACGGCGGTGTCGCCCTCGGCCGACAGCCCGGCCAGCAGGACCCCCGACTTGACCTGGGCGCTGGGCACGGGCAGGTCGTAGTCGACGCCGTGCAGCGACCCGCCCCGCACGGTGAGGGGCGGAAGCCGTCCACCGTCCCGCCCGTCCACCTGCGCTCCCATGAGCCGCAGCGGCTCGGCCACCCGCGACATCGGCCGGCGGCGGATGGAGCTGTCGCCGGTGAGCACGGTCAGCCACGGGAGGCCGGCGCACACTCCGGCCAGCAGGCGGACGCCCGTGCCCGAGTTGCCCAGGTCGAGGACGTCGTCCGGCTCGCGCAGGCGGCTGCGGCCACCGGTGATCTTCTCGCCCTCGAACATGACGCCCATGGCCTCCATGGCCATCCGGGTGCGGGTCACGTCGTCCCCGGTCGAGAGGCCGCGGACGACCGACGTCCCCTCGGCCAGGCCGGCCAGGATCAGGGTCCGGTGGGAGATGGACTTGTCGCCCGGCACGCGGATCCGCCCCCGCAACGGCCGTCCTCCGGTGACGGTGAAGGTGGTCACGACAGCCGGCGCAGGCTGGGGTGGAAGCCGCGGGACAGGAGGGCGGAGCGGGTGTCGTCGGCCGCCTTCTCCTGCACGACCAGGACCAGGACGCCCCGCTCGCCCTCGACCGAGTGGGCGATCTCCAGGTCCTCGATGTTGACGTCGAGCTCGCCCAGCAGCGTCGTGATCTCGGCCAGGACGCCCGGCCGGTCGGGCACCGGCACCCGGACCTCGACCAGTTCGGTGTCGCGGGCCACGCGGGCCGGCAGGCTGACCCGTGCGGCGCGGGCGCGCTCGAGGGCGTCGAGCAGGCCGGGCCGGTCGCCGAGGACGACGAGGTCGCGCATGGCCGAGAGGGCGGCCACCAGCCGGTCGAGGGCCTGGACGATGGCCTCCCGGTTCTCGGCGCAGATGTCCGGCCAGATGCCGGGATGGCCGGCGGCGATCCTGGTCATGTCGCGGAACCCGCCCGCGGCCAACCGCAGCATGGGCCCCTGCTCGATGCCCCCGTCGCCCGCCAGGGCCATGAGGGTGGCGGCGGCCAGATGGGGGACGTGGGACACGGTGGCCACCAGCTGGTCGTGGCGCTCGGGGGCCAGGGCCACGACGTCGGCACCGAGCGACGTCACCACCGACCGGACCAGTGTGTAGGCCTCGGCGTCGGTGGCCACGGTGGGTGTGAGCACCCACGTGGCCCCGTCGAAGAGGGAGGGGTCGGCCCCCTCCATCCCCTCCTGCTCCGAGCCGGCCATGGGGTGGCCGCCCACGAACCGGGGATGGTCGACGGCCGCCACGATCGGCGCCTTCACCCCGCCCACGTCGGTGACCACGCCCCCGCCGGCCAGGGCGGCCCGGGCCTCATCGGCGATCGACGACACCGGAACGCAGACGAACGTGAGCTCGGCCGTTGGGTCGTCGCCCACCGCGTCGAGGGCGCCCAGGGCCACGCCCTGCTCGGCCCGGGCGGAGTCGACGTCGCGTCCCGTGACGTACCAGCCCTGTTCGCGCAGGGCCATGCCGATCGAGCCGCCGATCAGACCCGTCCCGACGAGGGCGGCCCGCCTCCTTCCGTTAGACGCGTCAGACGGGCCTGGTTGTCGGTCAGATAGGCCTGCTTGTCGGTCAGATAGGGAGGTCATCGCGCAGCCCCTCGGCGCCGGCCAGGTACACGTGGCGCAACTCCGCCCGGGTGCGGTCGGTGGTCAGGTGCATGAGCACCCGGATGCACCGGGGCGTCCCTCCGTCGACGGCCAGCTCGCGGGCGCACAGGAGGGGGACGTCGCCCAGCCCCACGGCCCGGGCCGCGGCCGCGGGGAACATCGACGTCACGTCGTGGGTGGCGGTGAAGATGACGCTGATCAGGTCATCCTTGTCGACGTCGTTGCGGGCCAGCATCTCCTTTACCAGCGCCCCGACCCGCTCGTTGATCTGCTCCGGCGTATCGGCGTCGACCGTGGTCGCGCCGCGCAGGGCTCGTACGGAGGGGGTCACGGGCCGAATGTACTGCGGGGCTCGGCCGCCGCCTCGAGGGCCCGGACCTCCTCGACCCCGAGCACCCGCCACTCCCCCGGCTTCAGCCGCCGGTCGGCGAGGGGGCCGATCCGGGTCCGGACCAGGCGCCGCACCGGATGGCCCACCGCCTCGCACATGCGCCGGACCTGGCGGTTCCGGCCCTCGTGGATCACCAGGCGGAGCGCGCCGGGGGCGACGAGCGACGCCTTGGCCGGCGCCGTCCTCCCGTCCTCCAGCTCGACCCCCTCCCGCAGCCGGCGCAGCTCGGCCGGGGTGGGCGTGCCCTCGACCTCGGCCAGGTACTCCTTGTCCACCCCGAACGAGGGATGGGTCAGGCG
>JBOGIE010000110.1:0-8774 GCA_050742435.1 Acidimicrobiales bacterium
GGGTGGCCCCCCGGCCGGCGCCGGTGCCCCGGCCGGTCAACTGGGTCCGGCCACCGACGCCGAACGGGTCGGGCACGGCTGGACGTGGACGGTCCCGGCACCGGCGTGGGCCGGCATGCCGGCGGCCGACGAGCGGGCCATCGCCGTGCCCTACGGCCACCAGCGGCTGGTCCTGCTCGACGGCGACGGGCGGGTGCGGTGGGAGGTCGACCGTCTCGGGCTGCGTGACGTCGCCCCCCGGCTCACCCCCGACCTGGTGCTGGCCGCCACCGACGACGGTGTGGCCGCCTTCGGGCGGGGCGACGGCACCAAGCTGTGGGACACCGAGCTGGGCGAGCGGGCCAACACGCCCGTGGTCGCCGGGCGGGTGGCGGTGACCTCCACGTGGGAGGGCAACCTGGTGGGCCTCGACGTGGGCGACGGCCGGGTGGTCTGGAAGGCCGCGCTCCCCGGGCCGTCCATCGGGCCGCCGGCCACCGACGGTTCGGTCGTGGTGGCCACGTGGGACCGGTCCGGCTCACGCAGCGGGGGAGCGGTGGCGGTCGACGGCACCACGGGGAAGGAGCGGTGGGCCCGGGCCCTGCCCGGCGGGGGGATCAGCGCCCCCACCGTGACCCGGGGAAGCGGTCCGGTGGCGGTCATGGTGGCCGGCGACCTGGCCGCCCACGCCCTGGCCATGAGCTCGGGGAAGGAACGGTGGCGGACGCCCCTCGACGGGGCCGGCTCGCCCGAGGTGCCGCCCGCGGTGGTCGACCCGGCCACGGTGCTGGTGGCCCACCGCCTGGGCGGGCTCGACCTGCTCGACGTGGCCACGGGCCGCCGTACGTGGCAGGTCTCCACCGACGGCGCGGCCACGAGGGGCGGCCCGGCGGTCGGCCCTGAGGGCGGGTTCGCCGTCCCGCTCGACGACGGCCGCCTCCTGCTCGCCGGTCCCAACCGGCAGACCGAGCTGCTGCAGCCCCCGACCGGCCGGTGCAGCGGCGTGGCCACCGGCCCCCACGGCTGGCTGGTGGGCGCCACCCGGGAGGGCACGGTGAACACCGTGCAGGCGGGCTGGCTGTGGTGAGGCCCCTCAGGGCAGCTGGAGGCCCTCTCTGCGGTCGCGCTTGACCTCGTAGACCACCCCGCTCGATGCCATGATGACGAAGCCGTCCCAAAGGTCGAGGGCGGCCTGGCCCTGGGGCTTCTGGGACAGGACCGGGCCGAAGAAGGCCTTGCCCGGGGCGGTCTCGATGGCGATGGTGGGCGAGCCGGCGGTCGTGCCGCACAGGTCGGCGGCCTCCACCATGGAGCGCTCGATGGCCTGGTCCCAGTGGGAATCGGCGAAGGCGGCGGCCAATCCGGGGTCCATGCCGGCCCCCTGCAGGGTGGACGGCACGTGGAGCGGCCACGCCCCCTCGAAGAGCTCGAGGGCGGCGCCGGTGTAGAAGTCGCCGATGGCGGTCTGGGGCGCACCCGCGTCCCGGGCCGCTTCCACCACCCGGAGCACGTCGTGGGCCCCCTCCGCCCGCTCCCGGTACCGGCGGGGCACGTCGGCGCAGCCGTTGAGCAGGGTCAGGCTGAAGCTGCGCCAGTGGATGTCGAGATCACGCTGCGGCGCCACCTCCACCAGCCAGCGCGACGTCACCCAGGTCCACGGGCAGCCCGGGTGGAACCAGAAGTCCACTCTCATGGGCGGCGAGGCTAGCGATACAGTGGCGTACCCGCCTTCGATGGAGGCGGAGTCAACCTGCCCTGCCCGCCGTCCCACGGTCGCCCCTGGAGGGGCGCGGCGAGCGGGGTTCGCCAACCGATGGGAGAGGAGACTCGCGCGTGGCTGTCGTCACCATGAAGCAACTGCTGGAGGCCGGAGTCCACTTCGGCCACCAGACCCGGCGCTGGAACCCCAAGATGAAGCGCTTCATCTTCGGGGAGCGCAACGGGATCTACATCATCGACCTGAACCAGACCCTGGTCCGGATCGAGCAGGCCTACACCTTCGTCCGCGACCTCGCCGCCGACGGCGGCATCATCCTGTTCGTCGGCACCAAGAAGCAGACGCAGGACCCGATCGCCAACGCGGCCAGGAAGTGCGGCATGCCGTACGTCAACGAGCGTTGGCTGGGCGGGATGCTCACCAACTTCACCACCATCAGCGCCCGGGTGAAGAAGATGCAGGAGTACGAGCGCATGAAGGAGGCGGGCGACTTCGAGGCCATGCCCAAGAAGGAGGCGCTCATCCTCAGCCGGGAGCTGGAGAAGCTCCAGCGCAACCTGGGCGGCATCCGGGGCCTGACCCGCATGCCCGACGCCGTCTTCATCATCGACACCAAGAAGGAGCACATCGCCGTCACCGAGGCCAACAAGCTCGGGATGCCGATCGTCGCCGTGGTCGACACCAACTGCGACCCCGACCTCATCCAGTACGTGATCCCGGGCAACGACGACGCCATCCGGGCCGGGACCCTCATGTGCCGGGTCATCTCCGACGCGGTCGAGGAGGGCAAGTTCATCGCCTCCCGCCGCAACGCCAAGGCCGCCGCCGCCGCCCCCCGGCCCGGCACCTCCGCCTCGCCCCAGCACGACCCCGAGGCCGAGTCCCGCCGCCAGCAGCAGCAGGCCGAGGCCCGCCGCCAGGCCGCCCTCCAGGCCCAGGAGCGCGAGGCCCGTCTGGCCGCGTCCCGCCGGGAGACGGCCGAGCCCCCTGCTGCCCCCGTAGCCGAGGCCCCGGCGCCCGCAGCCGAGGCGCCCGCGGCCGCCGCTCCGACCGCCGAGCCGGAAGCGCCGACACCCTTGCCCCCGCCCGCCGAGGCGCCCACCGCCGGTACCACCGACGACCCCACCAGCACCGTCCCGGGGGATGCCTGAGATGGTCGACATCAGCGCCAAGGACGTCCAGGCCCTGCGCAAGGCCAGCGGCGTGGGGATGATGGACGCCAAGAAGGCCCTCGTGGAGAACGACGGCGACTTCGACCAGGCGGTCACCTGGCTGCGGGAGAAGGGCCTGAGCAAGGCGGCCGAGCGCTCCGACCGGGCCAACACCCAGGGCGCGGTCACCGTGGCCCGGATGGGCGACACCGCGGCCCTCGTCGAGCTCAACTCCGAGACCGACTTCGTGGCCAAGTCGCCCGAGTTCAACGCCCTGCTGGAGAAGCTGGCCCACACCGTGGCCGCCGAGGGCGAGGGGGCGGTGGCCGCCTCCCAGGACGAGGTCGACGACCTGCGCATCACCCTCAAGGAGAACATCGCCCTGGGCCGGGTGATCCGGTTCGAGGCCCCGGCCGGCTCGGTGCTGCACACCTACGTGCACCGGCCCAGCGGCTGGGGGGTCAACGCGGTGATGGTCGAGCTGGAGGGGGGCAACGAAGACCTGGCCAAGGAGGTCGCCCTGCACATCGCCTTCGCCAAGCCCCAGTGGCTGTCGCGCGATCAGGTGCCGGCCGAGCGGGTGGCCGAGGAGCGCCAGATCCTTGAGTCGATCACCCGCAACGAGGGCAAGCCCGAGGCCGCCCTGCCCAAGATCGTCGAGGGCCGGCTGAACGGCTTCTTCAAGGAGCACGTCCTGCTCGACCAGGGCTACGTGAAGGACACCAAGGTCAGCATCGGCCAGCTCCTGGGCGACGCCAAGATCACCCGCTTCGCCCAGGTCGCGATCGGCCGGTAGGGCGCCCCATGCAGGGAAGCGGCCTCCGTGGCGAGCGGGGGAACTGGCGTCGGGTCGTGCTCAAGCTGTCGGGCGAGGCCTTCGCCGACCCGGCCACCGGCTTCGGGATCGACGGCCCCACCGTCGCCCGCATCGCCGCCGAGATCGCCGAGGTCCACCGCGACCTCGGCACCGAGATCGCCATCGTCGTGGGCGGGGGCAACATCTGGCGGGGCATGGCCGGGGCCGGGGCGGGCATGGACCGGGCCCAGGCCGACACCATGGGCATGCTGGCCACGGTCATCAACGGCCTGGCCCTCCAGGACGCCCTCGAGCACATCGGCGAGCCCACCCGGGTCATGACCGCCATCCAGATGGCCCAGGTGGCCGAGCCCTACATCCGGCGGCGGGCCCAGCGCCACCTGGAGACCGGGCGGGTGGTCATCCTGGCCGGCGGCACCGGCAACCCCTTCTTCACCACCGACACCACGGCCGCCCTGCGGGCCGCCGAGATCGGCGCCCAGGCCATCCTCAAGGGCACCCACTCGGGCGTGGACGGCGTCTACGACGACGACCCGCTGCTCAACCCGGAGGCGGTCAAGTTCGCCGAGGTGGAGTACATCGAGGTGCTCAAGCGGGGCCTCAAGATCATGGACTCCACGGCCATCACCTTCTGCATGGACAACCAGCTGCCGATCGTGGTGTTCGACCTGCTCGGCCCGGGCAACATCCGCCGCGCCCTCGAAGGCGAGCCGATCGGTACGCTTGTCTCATGACAGGCCCGGGGCGCCTGCCGGAGGAGGTCGTCCGGTGATCGAGGACGTACTGCTCGAGACCACCGAGAAGATGGGCAAGGCGGTGGCCCACACCCAGTCGGACTTCGCCACCGTGCGGACCGGCCGGGCCACCCCGGCGCTGGTGGAGAAGATCAAGGTCGACTACTACGGCACCGAGGTCCCCCTCCAGCAGCTGGCCGGCTTCAACGTGCCCGAGCCGCGGGTGCTGGTCGTGTCGCCCTACGACAAGAACGCCATGAAGGCCATCGAGAAGGCCATCCAGCATTCCGACCTGGGTATCACCCCATCCAACGACGGCCAGGTGATACGTCTGGTGTTCCCGCAGTTGACCACCGATCGACGCAAGGAACTGGTGAGGGTCGTCAAGCACAAGGCCGAGGAAGGCCGGATCGCCATACGGAACCTCCGGCGCGCCGCCCGCCACGAGTTGGAGGCCTTCGAGAAGGACCGCGACATCTCCATCGACGAGCTCGACCGGGCCGAGAAGGAGCTCGAGAAGCTGACCCACGAATACGTCGCCGAGATCGACCGGATGCTGGGACGCAAGGAGCAGGAGCTGCTCGAAGTCTAGGAAAGCGCTCTCAGAAAGGGCAGGGAGGTCCACTTTTGGACGAGTTCCAGACCGACGACCGGACAGAGGCAGCGCACGACGACCTCCTCTCCACCGACCCAGGGCCGGCCTGGTCGGGGATCTCGCGCGGCCCCCGCCCGGCGGCGGAGGGGGTGCGCATCATCGGAGCCGAGGAGGCGGCGGCGGCCATCGAGGCCGGCCAGGTGTCGCCCCGGGTGCCCGACGACGCCCCCCGGTTCGGCGACGTCCCCCAGCCCCCGCCCGGTCCGCAGCCGCCCCTGCGCTTCCCCGGCTCGGATCCGGCGGCGGTGGCCAAGCCGCCCGTGGTGATCCCCGACCCGCCTCCCATCGCGCCCACCCCGCTGGCCCCGCCGCCGCCCGCGGCACCGGCGGCATCCGACGTCCCGCCGCCTCCGGCCGAGCCGCCCCAGTCGTCGTGGGCCGCGGCCTTCGAGACCAGATCCTCCGCCGGCGACGACCCCAGCGCCTTCTGGGACCCGCCCGTGGTGGCCACCGCCCCGCCCGGGCGGTTCGAGGAGCTGGTGGCCGCCGCGGCCAAGGCCGAGGCCGAGGCCCGGGCGGCCGAAGCGGCGGCCGGCAACGAGTCCCTGGCCACCGGCTCGGTGTCCTCCGGGCCCCCGTCGGCCGAGCTGCGCGAGATCTCGCCGGACCGCCCGCTCACCTCCGACCCCGTCTCCGGCGAGTGGGCGGTGGCGTCGGGCCTGGGTGGCAACGTCGGCCCCTCCGTCCCGGCCGGGGGCGCATCCCGCCCAGCGCGTAGCCTTCCCGGGGCAGGATCGGGGGCGGCGCCGCCCCCGTCGGACTGGGACCGGCTGACCGGGACCGCCAGCGGAAGGAGGCAGGTGGGCGACCAACGCTCATGGGAGTTCTCGGGCGAGGGGGGAGAGGGGCGCGACGAGCCAGCGTCGACCCCGGCGTCGTCCGACGATCCGCCCACCCTGTCGCTGCCGCACTGGACCGAGCCGCCCAGCGGCGAGGTCCCCCGCATCCTGGGCGATTCCAAGTCGACCTCGGCCTCGGGCTCGTCCGACGACGAGCTGAGCGCCTGGTCGGCGCTGTCCACCGGTCCCCGCTGGCGTGACCAGCCCGCCGACTGGGACGAGGCCGACTTCTCCGACACCGTCCTCGACGACCGCGAGGCCCGCCTCGGCGCCCTCCGCGACCAACCCGAGGACGACGACGGCGACATCTTCGCCTTCGACGAGGTGGTGGCCCCCACCCCGCCGCCCCAGGCGTCGGCCCGCACGAGAGGTACGGCCACCCAGGTCCGGCCGGCGCGGGGCGGCCGCGAGGCGGCCCCGGGCGGCGGGCCGCCCCGGGGGCGGGGGGGTCCCGGTGGCCCCGGCGGTCCCGGGGGCCCGGGCGGCCCGGCGCCGGGCAGCAGCGACAGCACCGACATCTCCACCCGGGTGGTCACCGGCCTGATCGCCGCCGGGGTGGTCCTGGCCGCGGCGGCCATCGGCCCCCGGGCGCTCATGCTGGTGGTCCTGGCCACGGTCACCATGGCCGCGGCCGAGCTGTTCCAGGCCCTGCGCACCCGGGGGTACCAGCCGGCCACCCTCCTGGGCCTGGTGGGCAGCGCGGCGATGGTGGCCGGGGCGTACTGGCGGGGGGAGCAGGCCTTCCCGTTGGTGCTGACCCTCATGGTGATCTTCAGCTTCCTCTGGTACCTGGCCGGCGTCGTCCACGCCAAGCCCACCATGAACATCGCCGTCACCCTGTTCGCCTTCGTCTACGTCGGCTTCCTGGGGGCCTTCGCCTCGCTGTTCCTGCGGGTGCCCGACGAGCGGGGCGTGGGCCTGCTCCTGGGGGCGGTGATCGCCACCGCCGCCCACGACATCGGCGCCTACCTGGTGGGCAAGTACATGGGGAAGACACCCCTGGCCCCCGAGCTCTCGCCCAACAAGACGTTCGAGGGGCTGGTGGGCGGGGTGCTGGCGTCGGTGGCCATCAGCCTGCTCGTCGTCAGCCAGATCGGCCCGTGGGACGCGGGCAAGGCGTTCTGGCTGGGCGTGGTCGTAGCCATCGCCGCTCCCCTGGGCGACCTGTGCGAGTCCATGATCAAGCGCGACCTGGGCGTCAAGGACATGGGCAAGCTCCTGCCCGGCCACGGCGGCGTGCTCGACCGGGTGGACGCCCTCCTCTTCGTGATCCCCGCGACCTACTACCTGGCCCGGCTGGTCTTCTAGTCGGCGTCACTCGCTCGCTGCGCTCGCTCCGTTCCGCCGAGTTGATCGTGCTCCGGTCGCCCGGCGGAGCCGGTCGCCATCCGCCGCTCCTTTCCCGGCCGGCAGCCGAGGGGGCCGCCTTTGGCGGTGTCGACGGCCGCCGGCGATTGGCTGGCGCACGATGAAGACGGTCAGTGTGGTCGGCTCGACGGGCTCGATCGGGACCCAGACGCTGGAGGTGGTGGCGGCGGAGCCCGACCGGTACCGGGTCGTCGCCCTGGGGGCCTGGCAGTCGGTGGAGCGCCTGGCCGCCCAGGCCCAGGCCGTGCACCCCGAGCGGGTGGCCATCGCCGACGCCTCCCAGGCCGCCGACCTGGAGGCTCGGGTGCCCCGGGGCACCGAGGTCTGGGTGGGCCCCGACGCCCTGGCCGCCATCGCCCGGGAGGCCGACGTGGTGGTCAACGGGGTGGTGGGCTTCGCCGGGCTGCCCGTGACCCTGGCCGCCCTGGAGGCCGGCCGGCGCCTGGCCCTGGCCAACAAGGAGTCGCTGATCGCCGGCGGCCCGGTGGTCCAGCGGGCCCGGGCCACCCCCGGCGCCGAGATCCTCCCCGTGGACTCCGAGCACGCGGCCGTCCACCAGTGCCTGGCCGCGGCGGGGCGCGGGGCGGGGCCCGAGCGCCTGAACCGCATCGTGCTGACGGCCAGCGGCGGCCCGTTCCGGGGCCACACGCCGGCCCAGCTGGCTGCGGTCACGGTGGCCGACGCCCTGGCCCATCCGACCTGGTCCATGGGACCGAAGATCACGGTCGACTCGTCCACGCTGATGAACAAGGGGTTGGAGGTCATCGAGGCCCACGAGCTGTTCGGGGTGCCCTACGACCGGATCGACGTGGTGGTGCACCCCCAGTCGATCGTCCACTCCATGGTGGAGTTCACCGACGGGTCCACCGTCGCCCAGCTCTCCCGGCCCGACATGCGCCTGCCCATCTCCTACGCCCTGGCCTGGCCCGACCGGGGGGCGGTGTCCTTCGGCGCCGTGGACTGGTCCACGGTGGGCGGCCTCGACTTCGAGGCCCCCGACCGGGCCGCCTTCCCGTGCCTGGAGCTGGCCTACGAGGCCGGCCGGCAGGGCGGGACGGCGCCGGCCTGGCTGAACGCGGCCAACGAGGTTGCGGTGGCCGCATTTCTGGAAGGACTCATCTCATGGAGTTCGATTGCCGATGTAGTGAAAGAGACGTTGGTGCGGCATCATGGAACGAACCCGGTCAGCGTCGACGTTGTCCTAGACGCTGACCGGCTTGCGCGGGAACAAGCAAGGCGGGTCGTAGAACGGAGCGCAGCAGCTTGACCCAGACCAGCCCCACCCCGGCGATCGACGAGGTGATGCCCGCCCCTGATGTCCAGCGCGCTGAGAAGCGCAAGCTGGCCATGCTGGCCGGGATCCTCGTCGGTGGCATCACCCTGTCCGTGATGACCGACACCTTCCCGGTCGTCGCCTTCTGCCTCGCCATGGTGGCCGTGGTGATGATCCACGAGGCCGCCCACTTCGTCGCCGCCAAGCTCTCGGGCATGAAGGCCACCGAGTTCTTCTTCGG
>JBOGIE010000111.1:0-8761 GCA_050742435.1 Acidimicrobiales bacterium
TGGAGCCGGTGGATGCTGGCCGTCCTGTCCGCCACCGCCGTGGTCCCGGCCGCCCTGGTCGCGGCCGCCCTGGTGGCCGTGCCACCCGAGGAAGGGACCGAGGAGGAGAGCCCGATCGGCGCGTTCATCGGCGTCACGGTCATGGGCTGGTTCCCGTTGATGGCCCTCCCTCGCAAGCTCAGGGCCGAGCGGGACACGCCGGCCGGCCGGGAGGTGGCGGCCAGGTGGCTCGGGCTGGGCGAGCACCTGGAGGGCAGCGGCGGGTTCGAGGACGCCCCACCGGCCGCAGTCGCCATCTGGGACCGGTACCTGGCCTATGGCGCGGCCCTCGGCGTGGCGCCCGGCGCCGTCCGGGCCCTGCCCCTGGGCAGCGAGTCGGACACCGAGGCGTGGAGCCACCACGGCGGGCGCTGGCGGAAGGTCCGCATCAGCTACCCCAAGCGGATCCCGCCCGGCTGGGGCCGGAACCCCGGGCTGGCCATCCTCATCGGCGGGGCCGGCCTGCTCGCCGGCCTGTTCGTGGCCGGCATCTTCTTCCCGCCCATGGCGGACTCCCTGTCGCGGCTGCTGGAGGCGACCGGCGACGAGGGGTTCGACCCCCTGGACCTGGTGGGCGTGGTCCTGCTCGGCATCCCCACCGTGGTCACCGCGGTGTGGATCCTCCGCTCCCTGGTCATGCTGGTCGCCGCCGTCCCCGACCTGTTCGTCACCCGGGAGGTGGAGGGCGTCGTCCTGCGCATCCGGCGGCACGAAAAGCAGTCCTACGTCGCCCTGGACGACGGCACCCGGCCCAAGATCCGGGCCTGGCTGGTCGAGCCAGGCGTCCTGGACCGGGCCGGACTGGGGCAGGGCTCGGGAGCCCGGGCGGTGGTCCGGCCCCGCCTCGGCCACGTCCTCCAGCTCGGGCAATTGCCGGCTGCCAATCAGACCGGCTGAGGTACTGTTGCGCGCAGCACCACCGGGGCAGCGGCAATGGCGCCTCTTCGCCCAGAAGACTTCGACGAGGAAGCGCCCCGGGGTATTTCCGCATCCCACCTGACCCCGTCGCGAGGTGACGTTCCTGATGAGTCCCCTTCGAGAGCTTGACGCCTGCGGCATCGGCTTCGTCGCCCAGAGCTCGGGCCGGGCGTCGCGCGACGTGGTCACCACGGCCCTGGCCGGCCTGGCCTGCGTGAAGCACCGGGGCGCGGTGGCCGCCGACACCCGCTCGTCCGACGGCTCGGGCCTGCTCGTACCCATTCCCCCCGCCATCTTCGGTGCCGACCGCGGCCTGGCCATGCTGTTCGTGCGGGGCGACGACCCCCGCCCGGCGGTGGAGGACGCGGCCAAGGCCGAGGGCGTCCGGGTGGCCGAGTGGCGGGTGCCGCCCACCGACGACAGCGTGCTGGGCGAGCTGGCCCGGGGGTCGAAGCCCACCATCCTCCAGGCCGTCCTGGAGGCCGACGGTGTGCCCGACGAGCGGGCCGCCTTCCGGCTCCGCCGGCGCATCGACGCCACCACCACCGGCACCTACGTGGCGTCCTGCTCGTTCCGCACCGTCGTCTACAAGGGCCTGATCACGGCCGACTGCCTGTCCGAGTTCTGGCTCGACCTGGCCGAGGAGCGGTTCGAGGCCTCGTTCGCCGTCTTCCACCAGCGCTTCTCCACCAACACCCTGCCCACCTGGGAGCGGGCCCAGCCGTTCCGCACGCTGTGCCACAACGGCGAGATCAACGCCGTGGCCGGCAACCTGAACCGCATGCGGGCCCGGTCGGTGCTGGGCACCCAGGGCGCCGGCCTCGGTCCGGAGAAGCTGTTCCGGCCGGTCTTCGACGACGCCGACTCCGACTCCGGCCAGCTCGACTCGGTCGTCGAGCTCCTCACCCGGGGCGGGCGCGACATCCGCCACGCCGTGGCCATGACCATCCCCGAGGCGTGGGAGGGCGAGCGCGACCTGGCCCCCGAGGTCCGGGGGTTCTACCGCTACCACGCGTCCCTGATGGAGCCGTGGGACGGGCCGGCCGGGATCATCTTCACCGACGGGGTCGGCGTGGGCGCCGCCCTCGACCGCAACGGCCTGCGCCCCCTGCGCTGGGCGGTGTGCGACGACGGCCTGGTCGTGTGCTGCTCGGAGGCGGGGGCGGTCGACGTCTCGGGCCGGGGCCAGGTCCGGCGCGGGCGGCTGGCGCCGGGCCAGATGCTCTACGTGTCGCCCGGCGAGGGCGTGGTCCATGACAAGGCCAACAAGGAGTGGCTGGCCGCCCGCGGCCCTTACGCCCGCTGGGCCCAGGACGGCCTGCGCCACCAGGACGCCGGCCGCCACATCGAGCAGACGCCCGACCCCACCGTGCTCGAGCGGCGCCAGGCCATGTTCGGCTACACCCGGGAGGAGCTGGCCATGGTGCTGCGGTACATGGCCAACGAGGCCAAGGAGCCCACCTACTCCATGGGCGACGACTCCCCGCTCCCCCACCTGGCCGGCCGCCCGCGCCCCGTCCACCACTACCTGCGGCAGCGCTTCGCCCAGGTCACCAACCCGCCCATCGACCATCTGCGCGAGCGCCTGGTCATGAGCCTGCGCACCCTTCTCGGCCCCCGCCACCCCATCCTGGGCGAGGGTCCGGAGTCCACCGAGCTGCTGGTGCTGAAGTCGTTCTTCGTGTACCCGTCGGCCATCGTCGCCCTGCTCACCACCGACTGCGGCACGTTCGGGTGCGGCCACCTCGACGCCACCTTCCCCATCGCCGACGGGCCCGACGGGCTGCGCCAGGCCGTCGCCCGGCTGTGCGACCAGGCCGAGCGCCTGGTGGCCGCGGGCACCGGCATCCTGGTCGTCGACGACGGGGGCGTGGGTGAGGACCGGGCGCCCGTGCCCGCCCTCCTGGCCACCGGGGCCGTCCACCACCGCCTGGTGGCCAAGGGCCTGCGGTCGAACACCAGCCTGGTGATCTCGGCCGACGACGCCCGCGACACCCACTACATCGCCACCCTCCTGGGCTACGGCGCCGACGCCATCTGCCCGGGCCTGGCCCTGGAGACGGTGGGCCACGAGGCCGACCAGAACGCCGACTCCGAGCTGTCCGGCCCCGAGGCCCAGCACCGGCTCCAGGCCGGCATGGAGGACGGCGTCCTCAAGATCATGTCCAAGATGGGCATCTCCACCGTCGACTCCTACCGGGGAGCCCAGATCTTCGAGGTCCTGGGCCTCGGTCCCGAGGTGGTCGACGTGTGCTTCGTGGGCACGCCGTCGGTGGTGGGCGGCGTGGGCTGGGCCGAACTGGGCGAGGACGTCCTGGCCCGCCACCGCGAGGGCCGCATGACCGAGGGCGGCTACTACCGGGCCCTCAAGAACAAGGGCGAGTTCCACACCCACAACGACCCGGTGGTCAAGGCCCTCAACGAGATGAAGGCCGCCCACCTGCTCCAGGCGGCCATACGCGATGGGAACTCCGAGCAGTACGACAAGTTCGCCGCCCTGGTCAACGGCCGGCCGCCCACCGAGCTGCACGACCTGCTCGAGTTCGTCCCCGCCGGCCCGCCGGTCCCGCGGGAGGAGGTGGAGCCGGCGTCGGCGATCGTCAAGCGGTTCTCCACGGGGGCCATGTCGCACGGGGCTCTGAGCAGGGAGGCTCACGAGACCCTGACCGAGGCCATGAACCTGATCGGGGGCATGTCGAACTGCGGCGAGGGCGGCGAGAGCCACGCCCGGTTCATCACCCGGGGCCAGCCCACGGGCGACAAGAACAGCCGGATCAAGCAGATCGCCTCCGGCCGCTTCGGGGTCACGCCCGAGTACTGCGCCTACGCCGACGAGCTCAACATCAAGATGGCCCAGGGATCCAAGCCCGGCGAGGGCGGCCAGATCCCGGGCAACAAGGTCTCGGAGGAGATCGCCGCCCTGCGCCACACCCAGCCGGGCATCGGGCTTATCTCCCCGCCGCCGCACCACGACATCTACTCCATCGAGGACCTGGCCCAGCTCATCTTCGACCTGAAGCAGGTCAACCGCCTGGCCGACGTGTCGGTGAAGCTGGTGGCCGAGGACAACGTGGGCACCATCGCCGCCGGCGTGGCCAAGGCCCTGGCCGAGGTCATCCACATCTCCGGCGCCAACGGCGGCACGGGCGCCTCGCCCCTCGGGTCGATCAAGCACGCCGGCCTCCCCTGGGAGCTCGGCGTGGCCGAGACCCAGCGAGCCCTCATGGACAACGGCCTGCGGGACCGCGTGCGGCTGCGCATGGACGGGGGACTGATGACCGGCCGCGACGTCCTCATGGCCGCCTTCCTGGGCGCCGACGAGTTCTCCTTCGGGACCGCGGCGATGATCGCCGAGGGCTGCATCATGCTGCGGGCCTGCCACAAGGACACCTGCACCACGGGCATCGCCACCCAGCGCCCCCACCTGCGGGCCAAGTTCGCCGGCACGCCCGAGGGCGTGGCCGCCTACATGCTCTTCATCGCCGAGGAGATGCGCGGCGAGCTGGCCGCCCTAGGCCTGCGCACGGTCGACGAGGCGGTCGGGCGGGTCGAGTGCCTCCGCCAGCGGGTCATCGGCGACCCACGGCCGGACGCCATGGACCTGACCCCGCTCATCACCGCGCCCGACGACCCCACCGCCCCCCGCCACTTCATCCAACCGGTCGACATCCAGCGCCCCCGGTCGGGCCTGGGCGACCGTCTCGAGGCCGACGCCTACCGCAGCATCTGGGACGGCGACGACATCGAGCTGGAGTACCAGATCTGCAATTCCGACCGCACGGTGGGCGCCGCCCTGTCGGGCGCTCTGGCCCTGGAGTTCGGGTCCATGCCGCCGCCCGGGTCGGCCACCGTCCGCTTCAACGGCTCGGCCGGCCAGAGCTTCGGGGCCTTCCTCGGCCACGGGATCGAGTTCGAGCTGACCGGCGAGGCCAACGACTACGTGGGCAAGGCCATGGCCGGGGGTCGCATCGTCATCCGTCCGCCGGCCAACACCGTCATTTCGTCGCGCGAAGCAGGCGGAAGTCCGGTCCTCGCCGGCAACACCTGCCTGTACGGGGCCACGGGCGGCGAGCTGTACGTCGCCGGGTCGGCCGGCGAGCGGTTCGGCGTGCGGAACTCGGGCGCCAGTGCGGTGGTCGAGGGCGTGGGTGACCACGCCTGCGAGTACATGACCGGCGGCACCATCGTCGTCCTGGGCTCCCTGGGCTACAACCTGGGCGCGGGCATGACGGGGGGTCAGGCCTACGTGTGGGATCCCGACTCTCACCTCACCGCCCGGCTCAACACCGCCCTGGTCGACGCCGCCCGCCCCGACGCCGACTCTCTTGAGGAGCTCCGCTGGCTGCTGGAGCGCCACCAGGAGCTGACCGGCTCCCCGCTGGCCGCCCGGCTGCTCGACGACTGGCTCAACACCGTGGCCCACACCTGGCTGGTGGCACCGGTCGACCACATCCGCCGCATGGAGGCCCAGCAGGCGCAACGGGTGGCAGCCAGCGCCTAGACCGGCTACAGAAGAGGGCAGCAGTATGAGCTCTCAGACCGGTGGGCCGAGTGCAGAGACGTTCGCCCATGTGGCGCGCTCGCTCCTGGCCCAGGAGGACGTCCAGCACACGCTCCAGCGGATCGTCGAGCTGGCGGTGGAGACCATCGACGGGTGTGACTGCGCGGGGATCAGCTTCATCAAGGGCAAGGAGCTGTCGACGTCCGCGGCCAGCAGCGACGTCCCGCGGCAGGTCGACGCCATCCAGTACGAGGTCGGCGAGGGGCCATGCCTCGACGCCATCCGTGAGCACGACATCTTCCGCACCGGCGACCTCGGCCGGGAACGGCGCTGGCCGCAGTTCTCGTCCCGGGCGCAGCAGGAGACGGGGGTCACGAGCATGGTGTCCTTCCGCCTCTTCGTGGAGGGCGACACCCTCGGCGCCCTGAACCTGTACTCCAAGGCCCCCGACGCCTTCGACGACCGCGCCGTTGCCGTGGGGTCGGTGTTCGCCGCCCACGCCGCGATCGCCCTGTCCACCGCCCTCCACGACGAGCAGATGGAGGAGGCGCTGCAGTCGCGTGACGTGATCGGTCAGGCCAAGGGCATCCTCATGGCCCGGGAACACGTCAGCGCCGACGAGGCGTTCGACATGCTCCGGCGGGCGTCGCAGCGGGTCAACGTCAAACTGCGCGACATCGCCCGCCAGATCGCCGACTCGGCGCAGCCGCACCCGCCTGGGTCATGCCCGCCGGCGGTAGGCGAGGGCGACGAGGGCGGCGCCTGAGGCGGCACCCGCCACCGCCCGCCGGTGCATGCTCAGGCGGGCCTGGACGCTGCGGTCCTTGGCCGTGGCGTCGAAGATGCCATGGGCGCCCTGGCCGCCGGGCACCGGGGCTTCCAGGTTGTCCGGGCGGCCGGGGTCCACCGGCTGGTCGGTCTGCTGGGCCTCGAAGTTGGTCCGGGCCAGGTAGCGGTCGAGCAGACCGGGGCCGACGGCGTTGGCCAGGATGGTCATCGCGGTCGGATAGCCCACCCAGTACTCCCGGCGGGGGTGATCGGCGGCCCAGAGGATGGCCTTCGCCGCCACCTCGGGCTGGTAGATGGGCGGGACGGGCTGGGGATGGAACGGCAGCCGGCTGCGCACCCAGCCGAACTGCGGCGTGTTGAGGGCCGGCAGGTGGACGGTCGTGATCCGGACCTGGCTCTTGTCGTGCAGCAGCTCGCAGCGCAGGGAGTCGACGAAGCCCCGGATGGCGAACTTCGAGGCGCAGTAGCTGGCCTGGAGCGGGATGGCCCGGTAGGCGAGGGCCGAGCCGACCTGGACGATCGTCCCCCTGTCACGGGGCTGCATGCGCCGGAGGGCGGCGAGGGTCCCGTGCACGCTGCCCAGGTAGTTGACCTCGGCCACCCGCCGCACCTCCTCGGCGTGCAGCTCGGCCACCGGCGAGAAGACCGACGTCATGGCGTTGTTCACCCACACGTCGATGGGTCCCAGGGTGTCCTCGACGCGGGTGGCCGCCTCCTCCACCGCGCCCGGGTCGGCCACGTCGGTGGGCACGGCCAGGCCCCGCACCCCGGTCCCCTCGACCTCCCGGCAGGCGGCCTGCAGGCGGTCCTCGCCCCGGGCCAGCAGGCCGACGTGGAACCCCTTGTGGGCGAAGGCCCGGGCCGCGGCCCGGCCGACCCCGGCCGAGCCACCCGTGATCACCACCACCGGCCTGTCCTTCACTGGCAGCCCTCGCCCTTCGGTCGAGTCAGCGGGTGGTCCCCTTGACCGAGCCGGTGATCCGCCCCTCCCCACCGGTGTCGAGGCCGCAAACCAGCACCCGTCGCCCGTCCTCCCACGCCGACTGCTGAGGGACGATCTCGAAGTCCTTCAGCTGCGACTGCTCGAGGGGGACGCCCAGGTAGTCGGTGAGGGGCTGGCCCAGGCAGGCGTCGGCCGCGAACTGCACCAGGGCGTCCTTCCCGGGATACGGCTCGTCCGGGCCGGCCGGGTGGGTCACGATGAAGAAGATCTCCGAGTTGTGGGGCTCCTCGCACGCCTTCACGTCCACGCCCCGAACCTCGTTGGTGGCCGAGGAGTCGAAGCAGTCGCCCACCTTGAGCTGGGAGTAGTCCACGCCCTCGTCCCGCAGGGTGGCGTAGGCGAAGACGCCGCCGCCCACCAGCCAGGCGACCAGGGCCAGGATGGACACCACCCGGGCCAGGCCCGAGAGGCTGGCCCCCCGTTGCCGGCCCCGGTTGGCCAGGACGAAGCCGATGATGGCGCCGATCACCGGCACCACGAGGGCGAGGAGGATGGCCAGGATCGACGTCCCGGCCCCGGCGCGCCTGGGCGGTTCCTCGGCCGGGCGGGGCGGGGTGACGACCGTGGGCGGCGGCTCCACGGGAGGGGGCGAAGGGGGCGGAGGCGGCGGGGGCGTGTAACGGGGCGGCGGTGGCGGTGGAGGCGGCGCCGGGGCCTCGAGCACCTCGGGCGGCGACCAGTCCCCACCCTCCTCCTCCTCGACGACCTCGACGGCCGCCGTCTCCTCCTCCAGCTCCTCGTCTCCCTCGACGTCGGGCTCGGGTGGGGTCGGTGCGACGAGCACCCGGGTGACGGGCTCGTCGGGCGGCGGGGCGGCGGCGGTGGGACGCGGAGGGCTCGGGGGAGCCGGAGGCGGGGCGGGAGGCTCCTCGCGGCCCTCGATGCGGGCGGCGGCGGCCCGGAGGACGCCCCGGATGCGAGCCGCCGGGTCCTCGCGGGGCGGCGGGGCCGGCGCGTCCCAGTCGTCGTCGAAGGTCTCCTCGGCGGCCAGGCGCAGACGCGACGTCCTGGGTTCCCGAGGAGACAGGATCTCGCTCCGCTTCCGGGCGGCCGGCGCCTTGGCGGTCGGGGCCTTCCGGCCTGCGGTCTTCTTCACCGCGGCCTTCGGGGCCGGCGCCTTCTTGGCCGTGGCCTTGGGCGCGGGCGCCTTCTTTGCCCGGGCCGCCGCGGGGGCCGCCCCGCCCGCCTTCTTGCCCGGCGCCTTCTTGCCTGGCGCCTTGGCCGCGGGGGCCTTGGCGGCGGGCGCCTTGCGCACCGCCGCCTTCTTGGCCGGCGCGCGGTTGGCCTTGGTGGTGCGCCGCGCTCTTGCGTCGTCGTCTGCCATATCCTCCTCCAGGGCGGGCGTGGCCCGCCGGATCGTCGGCACGCCCTCAGGTCCCGTGCGATCCCGGTCCAGGTCAGCATACGGCCCAGTCCGGCGAGCACCGACTCGCCCGCTCCGGTGGCCCGTGGCCACCCCGGCGCGGGACAATGGTCCGCCGAGAGGAGGTCCGGCCATCACCGTCACCCCC